>JAITHM010000109.1 GCA_031279965.1 Spirochaetaceae bacterium | reverse complement strand
CTGATCGGTTTTACACTTTGGCGTGGCACTCGGCTGTCAGCGTTGATACGAAGAGCCGAGTTTGAGTTGGGCGCGGTATTTGGCAACGGTGCGGCGGGCAAGTGTAATACCGCGTTCAGCAAGAATTCTGACGATCTCGCTGTCGCTTAGTGAGCGTTCTTCACGCTGAATAATCTCGCGGATAATTTCCTTTACCCCTTCCTGTGAAAAACGGGAGCCTTTTGAGCCTGCGCCGCTTATCGAGTTGGTAAAGAACCGGCGCACCTCAAAAATGCCCCATTCAGTTTCAATAAATTTACCGTTTGCTATCCGTGAAATTGTTGTCTCGTGCACATTAAGTTCGTTTGCAACTTCAAGCAATGAGAGCGGCACAAGGTGCTGCGGCCCTTTTTCGAAAAATTGCCGCTGGAAGCTTAGCAAAGCACGAACGACACGAAAAAGCGTCTGGTTCCGCCGGTTCAAGGCAGTGATAAACCAGCGGGCTTCTTTGATATTTTCACGAATAAAATCCCGTTCAGCGGGGTTTTTAACACCGGTATTTTTTAAAAAAAACGGAGTAATGCCCAGCACTGGTATAGCCTCGTTATTGATGAGGATTTTGAACTCATTATCAGCATGAATGACCCGCACATCCGGAACAACATAGCGTGTTTCATTTTCTGATCCGCCGGCAAATTGGCGGCCAGGAAACGGCGAAAGCATTTTCAGTTTGGCAAAAAGCTCGTCTATATCTTCTGGGCTTTTTTTAAGAAGCCGGCCTACCTTGGCATTTTTCCCCCGTTCCAGCGCTTCCAGAGCAGGAACTAACGCCTCTATATCCGGCGCTTCCGCTCCAAAATAAAGCCGTGCCTGCACAGCAAGCGATTCTTTATAATCTGCGGTGCCGCAGCCCTGGGGGTCAAGGCTCTGAACAAGGGTAAGCGCCTCGTCCAGATCATGCGGGGCGGCATCTTTTATCAGCAAGTGAGGGGCTTCTTTATGAAACCCGTCGTTAGACAGATTCTGAATAAGTATTTCGCCTATCAGACGGATTTCCGGACGAACAGCCTGGAGGCGAAGCTGAAACAAAAGATGCTCCTGTAAAGTTTCCTGACGTGTCAGCACCCCTTCAATGAATTGTTGATGTTCGTCAGACTCTGCCGCACCACCGCTTCTGATAAAGCCTGCGTCAGAACTTGTTTCAAAGTATGCTTTTTCCTCGCTGGCCGGCTGATCAAATTCACTCAGCGATACGACGCTTTTATCCTGCAAAACTTCCAGTGCAGGATTTTTTTCAAGCTCGCTTGCAATTCTTTCTCGTAGCTCAATGAGCGGAAGCTCCATAAGTTTGACGGACAGGAGTATTTGAGGACTTAATTTAAGACCGAGGCGCTGTTGCTGATAAAGGCGGGCGCTCTGACCAAGCTGCATGATAGCATTATATCTCATCTGGCCTGAGTTTCTCGACCCCTTGATCTGCCAGGCGGCGACAGATAAGTTCAAGCCGTTCCCCGCTTCGGGGGTCGGCGGCATCCGGTTCAAGTTCAAGAAGCGGTTCCAGCGCGAATCGCCGTTGATAAAGGCGTGGATGAGGAACATCAAGTTCAGAGAATGAAAATACAAGTTCTCCGGCAAATAGTATATCAATATCAAGTGTGCGTTCGCCCCATCGCCGCTCCTTGGTGCGGTCACGGCCAAAGCGCTGTTCAATGGCGTTAATTTTGCCAAGTAAAGCCAGCGGCGTGTCTTCAGTTTCTCCTGAACAGGCTGTGTTGAGAAACAACGGCTGATCTTCAACGTGTAAAGGGCGTGTCCTGTAGAATGAGGCGGCGCGAAGATTCGTCAACACTGTTTCCAGTGCCTTCAATGCCTCCCGCAAGATTCCCGCAGAATCCCCTTGATTCGACCCCAAGCCTAAAATAACGTGCATTATGTTCAAACTCCCTACGAGCTGTTCTCATCAACCATAACCCAGCGTGTTTCCGCCGCGGAGATTTTTACCGAGCTTAGTTTGAGGGTGCAGTGGTCGTTGGGCATAAGCGTACTGCCTCGTTTAAGCGCCGTCTGTGTTTCGATGCCCAGCGCGGGGATAAGCACGACGGCATGCGGGCCGCGCACATCAAGAACTATCCCGTCCCACACATCGCCGGAGCGGGCGGCAAGGCAGGCTGCCGTCCAGTGTGCGCGTGAGGCGCGTTCAGCACGGCTTACAGCAAACGCCGCCCGTTCTGCCGCAGCGAGACGGGCAAGCAGCATGTCTTCATCGAGTGGTTTTTCGCCGCGGAGTACGGCGCTAATCTGCTGATGGGCAAGAAGATCGGTATAGCGGCGGAGCGGGCTGGTGACCTGCGTATAAATATCAAGTCCCAATCCCTGATGAAGCCCTGGTTTGGAGGAAAGCACACGCGACCTCATACAGCGGCGCATCTGATACGAACCGGCAAAACCGGGCAAAAGATCGCCAGGAACGGAATCAACTTCTTGACTGATAAACGGAAAAGGCAGCCGTTGTTCCAGCGCCCATTGGGCGGCGGCCTCTCCGGCAAGCAGCATACATTCTTTTACAAGGAGCCGCGACGGGTAATTTTCCAGCGGGGCAATGTTGATGCGCTCATCATGAATGGTAATGGCAACCTCGGGGAACTCTATCGTAACGGCTCCGGCGGCAAGGCGGCGGCGGAGGTTCCGGTTACTCAATTCAAAGAGCGGGGCGAGTGCCGACTCGTCACAGGCTGCGCGGTAACTCAGTCGTGTCACACGGACAAGCGAGCGTAAAATCTCTGTGCGTTCAATATTTCCCGCGTCATTCAGCATAAGTTTGAAGGTGAGCGCCGGGGACTGCCGTTCAAGTCCCAGGGCGAATTGCGCGAGCACATCATCGCGGAGCATACGCACCGTAATTTCCGGGCCGTAGAACGTTGCCCCTCGCTCGCGCGCTTCCCGGTCGGCGGCGCTGTCCGGTGCAATGACGGAGGAAGGGTCGGCGACATGTACATACAAAAAGAGCCCTTCCGCCGTCTGTTCCAGTGAAATTGCGTCATCAGGGTCGTTACTGGATTCATCGTCAATGGCAAAAGCGGCAAGCGCCGTTAAATCAGTGCGGGATTCGGTGGACGGCGGTGGTCCGGCGGCATGTTTCGGCACGCTCAAGGCAATGCCGAAACGCGATGGATAGGGATTTATCAGCGGTGTCCAAATACCTGTTTCCAAAAGGAGCGCATGAGCGGCTTCGGGGGTTTCGTCCCAGCGGGCATCGCGCATTGTACGGCTTTTGTCACTTTTACCCAGTGCAAGGGCTTCAATATCCTGTAAAAAGCGCCGGTCATCGGGCAAATTAAGCTTTTTCGTGCGCAATCTGTCAAGAAAAGCATCACGTTGGGCGTCTTCTTCCTCTTTGAGAGCCCGTTTTTTGGCCGCCGCAGTAACAGCATCAGCTGGTTTTGGGCGTATTTCTGCCACCGTGCCCTGAAAATAGAGCCCCTCATGAAGTAAAAGGTAAGCATTCCAAGCATTTTGTGGCGACCAGCTGCCGTTCAATTCAGCAAGATCCCGTAGACTGAAAGACGCAGCTTCGCCGGAATAAAGCTCCCAGGCCTCGCGGGCAAAATCAGCGGAAAAACCGTGTTCAAGTTCCCGTAAATTGGCAAGCGGCCCTGGATGCAGAAATTCAATATCTTTTTCACGAACACGCACGGTCTCGCCGCCGGCAGTGCAGATTATATATTTTTCACCGGTTTCTTTAAGCAACGCAGGTTTATTTTTGTAAACAACCAGGCAATTCGGTTTATACAACGCGCTGGTTCCTTCACCTCAGGAATCCTTGTGCTTTAAGGAGTT
Source organism: Spirochaetaceae bacterium (assembly GCA_031279965.1). Taxonomy (GTDB): domain Bacteria; phylum Spirochaetota; class Spirochaetia; order Treponematales; family Breznakiellaceae; genus JAIRPU01. Next base: position 9,186 of record JAITHM010000109.1, on the reverse strand, counting down.
CCGCGTTAAGGATGCCGCCGCCCGCCGCGCCGCGCACAGTATTGTGGGAAAGACCGACAAAGCGAATGTCGAAGACAGGACAGGGGCGCACACGTCCAACGCTTACTGCCATTGCTTTGCAGGCATCGCGGTCTTTGCCAGGCTGAGGACGGTTGGCTTCTTCGCGGACGATGATTGGCTGTTCGGGGGCGAAGGGGAGGCCGAGCTCTTGGGGCACAGCGCGGAATTGCCGCCATATTGTGGTTATCTGCTCGATGGAAGGTTTTTTTTCTCCAAATTCCATGCTGATTGTTGCCGTATGCCCGTCAATAACGGGGACGCGGTTACAATGTGCGCTGATGCACGGCTCATCAGCAGATTGAATTATGCCGTCTTCAAGCCGTCCAAGTATTTTCAGGGGTTCCTGTTCAGATTTTTCTTCTTCACCGCCGATGTAGGGCACGACATTATCAATAACATCGAGGCTTGGCACACCAGGGTAGCCTGCGCCGGAAACAGCCTGCATTGTTGTTACGATCATACGTTTAATCTGATAGCCCGCCTGAATCAGCGCCCAAAGAGGTGTCATATAGCTTTGCAACGAGCAGTTGGGTTTTACGGCGATAAAGCCTTTGTCCCAGCCGCGGGCTTTTTGTTGAAAGGGGATAACGGCTGTGTGACCAGGATTTACCTCTGCAATAAGCATGGGCACATCGGGCGTCCAGCGATTTGCCGAAGCGTTCGACACAACGGGTATACCCGCGGCGGCATAGGATTCTTCAAGTTTAAGGACATCAGCTTTTTCCATTTCTAGTGCGGAGAAGACGAAGGTAAGGGTTCCCGCTTTTGCGGCGGCGGCAGCGCGGGATATGTCATTTGCGTCTTCAACGATGATGGTGTCGAGTGCTGCATCAGAACTTCGTCGCAGATGCCAGCGACCTGCTGTCGCGTCTTTGTAGGATTTTCCGGCGCTTCGCGGCGAAGCTGCCAGATAGGTTATTTCAAACCAAGGATGATTTTTGAGTAAAGAAATATAATTCTGACCAACCATACCAGTTGCGCCAAGAATACCAACAGGAATTTTCGCCATAATTGCGCTCCTTTCGTGGAATACGCCCCTCTTCCGTCTATAAAAAGCCAATTCCCCAAAAAAGTCAACGGGTTGTTTGGTTCGCTCAGCAATTCACAATAAGGGCGGTTTTAGCGTGTTCTTTCCACACCGATGCGGGTGCAGAAGGAGGTAATAACACAGCGCGAGCAAAACGGACTTTGCGGGCGGCAGACCTGCTGACCATAGAGGACGAGAAGAGGATTGATGCGCTTCCAAAACTGAAGTGGTAGTATTTTTCGCAGCAGCATTTCTGTTTCTTCGGGTGTTTTGCTGGTAAGCCAGCCGCAGCGGTTAGAAATGCGGTGCACATGTGTATCAACACAAATACCGTCTTTGTCGTATGCTTCAATAAGTACAAGGTTTGCTGTTTTACGGCCCACGCCCGGCAGAGCAAGCAGCGCATCCATATCTGAGGGAACCGCGCCGCCATATTTTTCAAGAATAATTTTTGCTATCTGGAGCATGTTTTTTGCTTTAGTTTTATAGAACCCTGCCGGATAAATAAGTTTTTCAAGCTCTGATGCATTAAGTTCAAGCAGCGCGTGCGGTGAAGGGGCGCGTGCGAGCAGTGCAGCGGAGCGGACAAGTGTTATGTCGTCTTTGGTACGTAGGCTGATGATAGTTGAGGTAAGAACGGCCCAGCCGTCGTGCCGGTAGCGGCTTGCGATAGTTGTTACCGATGGCGCGTCCAAACCAGCCTGCCAATTTTCAAGCGTACGGACAACGGTGTCCCACTGAATATTCATAAGCCGACTATAACATGTCTGCATATTCAATGTCAGACGGCGGTACGGCAAGGCACCTGCATTTACTTTCCGAAGATAACTGTAAATATATCAGGAAGTTACTGTCCCCTGTGCCCACTCAGACGGATGCTTAATTTATGTTCGGGCTTTTCTTTTGATAATTTTTTCTGATATACTGGGGCATTATGAAAAATTATGTTTTTTTACACGATGAAGATGAAAACGAAGAATGTGCATGTGCGGAAAAAGAATCATCGCCGGATGCGCTTGCAGGGCGCATGCTTAAAACGCGAACGGTTCTCATATCCGGCGAAATCAACAAAAATTTGGCGGAAAAGACAATACGGCAGCTTCTCCTGCTGGAAAATATGAGCGCTGAGAAGCCGGTGCGGATCTTTATCGACTCGCCCGGCGGTGATGCCGATGCCGGGTTTGCGATTTTTGATATGATACGCTTCATCAAACCGCCGGTCTGGACTATCGGTATGGGGCTTGTTGCAAGCGCGGCGGCTATCATTTTAGTGGCTTCGCCTCGCGCACGGCGTGTTGCACTGCCAAACAGCCACTATCTTATACATCAGCCGCTCTCTGGTATTCGTGGTGTCGCTACTGATATTGAAATTCACGCCCGTGAGCTTGAAAAGCTTCGTGAAAAAATAAACCGGCTTATCGCTGACGAGACAGAAAAATCTTTTGAACAGGTTGAATGTGATACAGACCGTGATTTTTGGATGACGGCCAATGAGGCGTTTGATTATGGGCTTGTATCGAAAGTGATAAAGACGCGTGCGGAATTGGAATAAGAGTGGATGCGGATTGTAGTTATTGACGGTATGGGCGGCGGTATAGGCGTTGCACTGGTTTGTAAACTTAAAGAGCTCTGCGGCGTTCACGAACTGCTTGCGCTGGGAACCAATGCTATTGCGACCGAACACATGATTAAAGCCGGTGCCGTGCGGGGAGCAACGGGAGAAAATGCCATTCAACACACTGTGCGTACGGCGGATTTTATCACCGGCCCCATTGGCATCATCATCGGGAACAGCATGATGGGCGAAATTACTCCGGCGATAAGCTCTGCCATCCTTGCCGCACCTGCGGAACGTATCCTGTTACCCCTCCAAAACGAACATCTAGTACTAGCCGGAATTGAGCCGATGACGTTAACTAAAATGATTGATAAAGCTGTCATTTATATTAAAGAACGTCTTGATCAGCGGCGGTAAAAGGAATAAGGCGGGCTAAACGGGCGACTTCGTTTTCGGATATTTCGTTTTCTAGATTCCATGCGGGATCAAGACAGCCGCCAGGACGAAATGGGCGGATAGACCACGGGGCGTTTCCCACAAGCGGGGCGAGCGCGGCGATGTCCTCCGGGCAAAATGTAGCACGCGGCAGCGCAAGACTTCGGAATTCAAGCTGAATTTTGCCTTCCGCGTGTGCTTTGCGGAGCAGCGCGATACTTTCAAGAACTTTTCCGCACAGTTCATTATTCTTGTGCAGCGAGTGAAGCAGCGATTCATAACGGCGGGGATCAAACTTAAGATCCATGGCAACATAGTCTGGATGCGCGTCGGCGGCAAGGAGATGCGCAAGCAGCGCTGGATGTGTGCCATTGGTATCAAGCTTCACCGCAAGCCCCTGTTCTTTAATCACCGCAATAAGCTCTTCAAGTCCGTTATAAAGAGTGGGTTCTCCGCCGGAAAGGACAGCGCCATCAAGCACCAGCGCACGTTTTTTTATATGGCTGAGCGCATCCCGCAGCGGGATAAGACCAGACGTATCACGGCGCTGAGGGTCTTCGGTTATCAGGGAGCCGTTATGACACCACGGACAGCGAAGATTGCAAAAAGGAAAGAAGATTGCCGCAGCAACTTTTTCAGGGTAATCAACAAGGCTTGTTTTGCGAAAAAATATAAGCTGAGATTCGTTCATTGTTCATTTCTCCGTAGCGGTTATGACGCGCTCCGGAGATTGTAAAAGCAGCTTTTAAAAAAGTGATGGCGTAACCCGGAGTGCATCATCTTCATCAAACTCAAATATGATATTCATATTTTGTATAGCCTGTCCAGCCGCGCCCTTAACCATATTATCAATAGCGGAAAGTATAATCAGTGTTGCGCCGGATTGATCAAGATGAATGCTTATATCGCAGAAATTGGAGCCGCGCACACGGTTTGTTGCTGCGTGTACTCCTTCGGGAAGCACCCGTACAAAACGTTCCTCCGCATAAAAATCAGCGTACATGGCACGGATCGCGGCGGCTTTTTCGGTAATTTCGGCGCTGGGAGGCCGTGCGGCTCCTCCAGGAACGGTCATCCGGTGAGCTTTATCCAGCGGAATGTAGAGCGTCGCAAGAATACCCCGGTTCATAGGGGCAAGATGCGGTGTAAAAATAAGCTTACGCTCTGAAGAAGCGCCGTGCAGGCCGCATTCCATAGCCCGAAGCGTCCGTTCAATTTCTGGTGTATGGCGATGAGCACCTACTTTATACGCCGTGTATGAATCATAACATTCAGGGAAGTGAAAGCTTCGCTGTGGTTCCCGTCCTCCACCGGTTATTCCTGAAGCAGCATCAACAATAAGTGTTCCCGGCGCAGCAAGTCCTTTGGCAAGCGCCGGCCACGCCCCCAGCGCCGAAGCCGTGGGATAGCAGCCGGGGTTTCCTATCAACGCCGGAGCTGAACGTCCCCCCCGCGTTGCTTTTTGAATTGCTGCGCGGTTGAATTCGGTAAGGCCGTAAACTGAACGCCGGTGAAGTTCGGGTTCGGCATAGTCTTTTCCGTACCATGCTTTGTAAGTCGCACTGTCATCATCAAAACGGAAGTCTGCCGACATATCAATAAAAGGAATACCGCGCTGTGCACATCGGACGGCAAAAGGCTCGGCAAGGCCATTGGGGAGGGCGGCAAAAACCACATCAGACTTTTCGATGACGGCTTCGGGCTTGTCTAAAATCTCTTCGACACAGTCACGGAAATTGGGGTAGACGGTGGTAAAATCTTCACCGGCAAAACTGGCCGATGCGAGAGCAAGTCTGTCAATCCTGGAGTGCGCACGTAAAAGCCGCGCTAGCTCCGCTCCGGCATATCCTGTCGCGCCGATAATTCCTGCAACCATCATCTCTTCCTATTTGGTGATAATTCGCGCACCTGCACCGGGTTTTACTTCGTAGTGCACCGCGTGAAATCCGAATATCCGTTCGTAATCTTCCATTTTGGCAAGATATTCCTCAGCGCGGGCTGACGGCAAAATCACATAAACACAGCCGCCAAAGCCCTTTCCCGTCATGCGCGCACCGGCTGTTCCTTCAATTTCCTGCGCCCGTTTAACAAGCCAGTCAAGCTCAGGACAGGTAACTTCGTATAAATCGCGGAGACTTTCGTGGGAATGGAAGATAATCCGCGCAACAGTCTGTAGGTCGGCGGCTTCGAGCGCATCTCGAATTTCAGCGATGCGCCCCAATTCTTTAACAACATGCATACTTCGCCGTCTGACTTCTTCGTTTAAATTTCCCATCATTTCGAGCATATCGGTACCGACAAAATCCTTAAAACTTTGTGCCGGCCTTTTTTTTCGGAGCATTGCAAGTCCGCGGTCAAGGCTTGCACGGCGATCCTTGAGCTCTTCCTCGACACCGGTAAACGGCACTTTTGAGTCAATAATAAGAATTTTATGCCGGGAAACAGGGCTTTTTATCCGCGTTACTTCCTGTGTTGCTTCATCAACAATCATCAACGTATCTTTGCGGGCATTCAGCATGACAAGAAAATCGGCAGCGCGGCTTTCATTCGGATAAAATTCCTTGTGCAGTTCATTAAGCCGCATAATTATATCCTTATCGTTGATAGAACTGTTAAAAAAACGCTTAAGAGCCAATGCTGCGGCAACTTCTATGGCTTCTGCTGCGGCAAGTCCGATGTTTTGCGGTACTGTGCTGGAAATTGTCCAATTCATTCCTTTGAGCTGACAGCCTTTTTCGGCAAAAAGACACAACGCCAGTTTGATATGATTTGCCCAGCGGTCTTCACGTTTGTAGTGAATGTTAAGAATCGTGGTGCGTTTCCGCTCGCAGATCTCCGCGCTTAAAAACCGTAAAGAATTGTCTTTTCGCGCGCTTACAGCGACGCGAACCATGCGGTCTATTCCCGCCGAAAGACAGACTCCCGCTCCGTGCTGGCAGTGTTCGCCCATAAAATGAATTCTACCCGGAGCTTCCGCAATGATAATACGTTCATTGGTATCGGTTATCTCGTATTCTTTCGCATGAATGGCTGCAATATCCGTGCCTAAGTCCAAATCTAACCTCTCAAATATCCTGCCGATTTCGGCAATTTTTTCCCTTGACAGGCAATCTATCACAGAAAAGCGCTTATATCAAGCAATTCTTTTCGGTTCTTGATTGAATTGTGCGGAGCTGTTGGGGAGGATAGGCGTAGGTGGGTTTTCAGAGAAAGGGGAATTGCGTAAACTAAAGACTATGCCAGCAAGAAAAAGATCATCCTATGCCAGGAAAGCCGGAGGGCGTGTTCCTCGAGTTGTTCTTTTTTGGACAGCATTTTTTACTGTTATTGCTCTGCTTTTTCTCATCAATATTCCCAAGATTACAAAAACCTGGGAGAATGTTTTTGGCAAGCGGATTGAAAGTCAAGATAACCTCGCTGGAGTTCAGGCTCCCACACAGATTGAAAACCCGTCAGCGTCAGATTCATCTGTTCCCTCGTCGATTATTGTACGAGAGTCGAATGGGGCGCAGAGAACAGAGACATTCGGTGATGATGAGTTCGCGCCTGTTTCCGGCATTGAAGACCTATTGAACGAAGATGGAGGTTTGAGGGTGGAAAAGAGCGCCTCTCCCCCGGGAAAAAGTGCAGTTGAAGATAGAGCTGGAACGAAAGAGGCTTTCCCCCCCCCTGCCAAGCAAGCTTCTGGAAAAGAACAGAATCCAGGACAGCAGATGCCGGCGGGAATCACGCAGGCGCGGCCTGAACGCAATGAAACACCGGAAACAAACCGCCGCGAGCGAACCATGTATCTTGTGCGGGTCGACAGTGCAGGACTTGTGTTACTGTCCCCGGTGAAGCGGAATGTTCCCGTTAATGATTCGCCGTTGATTTCGACGCTGAATATTCTTTTAGCAGGGCCGACGGCAGGGGAACGGCAGCAGGGCCTGGTGACGTTAGTGCCTGATGGGACACGTGTACTTGGAGCAACCGTTGACCGGAATGTTGCGACAATCAATTTTAACGAAAACTTTATGTTTAACAGTTACGGGGCGGAGGGGTATATTGCTCAGCTTAAACAGATTATTTGGACGGCGACAGAATTCCCCAGCATCAGCGAAGTGCAAATTTTGATTGACGGCCAGCGTATAGAATTTCTTGGCGAGACGATACGAATCGACCGGCCCCGAAGCCGTGCGTCATTTTAGAGATGTACATGAATGAGGTGCACATGGATGTGGTGAAGATTGGCGCGGAACTTCTTCTGCGCAAAGCCAAAGCGATAGATACGATAGATGAACGTTCTGTTAAGATGATAGAGGCGATGATTGAGACGCTCCATGCCGAAGGAGGGGTTGGTCTTGCCGGGCCGCAGGTTGGAGTAAGTGAACGCCTTTTTGTAATTGATATTGACGGAAAAACTCCGCGGGCATTCATCAATCCATCGATATTGGAGACTTCTGAAGATACTGTTCTTATTGAAGAAGGCTGCCTTTCGATACCAGGCGTCTGGGCCGAAGTCCGCCGTCCCCGCACGGTGCGTGTGCAGGCATGGAATGAACGTGGACGTCCGTTTACGATTGAGGCGGATGGACTGCTCGCACGTGTGATTCAGCACGAATATGATCACCTTGAAGGAATACTTTTTATTGACAGAATTTCTCCGGTAAAACGGGAACGGCTTCTGGTCAAATATCAGAAACAGCGCGCGAAACATTGAGAGAATCTTTTTTTGACAGCTCGTGGCGGCAGCGCGGACGAACATAAAAAGCCCCCTCCAGCGAGGGGGCAAAGAAGGAGATCTGGTTGGTCACGACCTCCCGTCTGGAGTCTTTAAGAGACAGAAAGGTGGCTTATTTCAATCGTTCAATACAATAACTGTTGTCAGCGTGTGCGCCACCACTCCCTAATCAAAGTTCCGTCAGCTGCTTTTCGTCCATAGTAGATCCTGTAAAAGGAGTTTTCCATTATCCTTTATCGTTGCCTCGACAGGCATACCGGGCTCGCTACTATAAATCAGCTCTGCATTCTTTCCGCTGTATGTATACGTGCCCGTGTAAGTTATTATAGAAGCACTAATATTAAAACGATCGCTGGAAAAAGTAAGAGTCATTCTGCCCTGTCCGGTCCCAGTCTCCCATGTGCCAAGAAATGGATTGTCGCCGCCGTCCCCGCCCCCTCCTCCGCCGCCGCCACTGCCACCGCTGCCGCCGTCCCATCCGCCGCCGCCGCCGTCCATAACATCCAATACGCCAGGGTCTACAAATCCCCCTGTGCAGGAATTCAACATAAACACGAAAAATACCCCGCTTAACGCGAGGATGAGTGTGTTTCGTTTCAAAGCGCGCCTCCGTTAAATGCTGAATCCAAAGCCAAGCCCGATCTGCCAGCCAAGCGGAGTCGGCATGCTGCCGCCGCTTTTTGAAAGAATGTAGCCGAGTGTCGGCTCAACGCGGATGGTCTTTCCCATCGCCACCGTGTAACCCGCTTTCAATTCAAAGGTAAGGCCGGAAAAAATACTCCCGCTGGCCCAGCTGAGCCTATTAAACCCGACGCCTGCGTCAAGAAACGCCTCTTTCAATAGTGTCGTAAGATACTGACGGCCATGAACGGATATCGCGAGATACGTTTGATCCGCGCCGGTCATAAAATCCCCGCGTATGCCGATGCCGAAAGACTTTCCCAAACCGCGCAGATACTCCACGCCGGCGCCGAAAAACGTCTCCGCATCGTTGCTGGCGATAATCCCTTTCAACAGCGGCCCCGCGTCAATAATGATGTTGTTCTTTTGCTGCGCGAAAACCCCGCTCGCCGCGAAAAACGCGAGCGCCACTACAAGTAACCCTTTTTTTGCCATTTTTACTCCTTTTCTGTATTGGCAACAGAATTGCGGAACCTGCTCCGCCTGTGTTTTATAACCTGTCCCTACGGACAGCCCCCAAACGCCGGATGTCTCCGGCGGAATTGGCAGTTTAGTGGGCAGTGGACAGTGGAGAGTGGGCAGCGATTTTTGTTAGCTAGAGACGATATCAATGGTAGGTAACGTATACCGGCCTGAAGCTGCTGCCCACTGTCCACTGTCCACTAATCACTCCCTTACGGTATCAGCGCCGAAACTACCGGCCCC
>JAITHM010000037.1 GCA_031279965.1 Spirochaetaceae bacterium | reverse complement strand
ATTGCCCGCTTCGCGTGCCAGGCAGCCAGTCAGTTTTTTGGCTCATGCTAAAAGCCCCCTTGTACGATTATGTTTTTGTCTTTAAAAAAGGCTGTATTCTGGAAAGAAAATGCGCTGTTTTCTAAAGAAAACGAGTCATTCTGGAAAGAAAATGCGGCGTTTTCTAAAGAAAACAAGTCATTCTGGAAAGAAAATGCGGCGTTTTCTAAAGAAAACGAGTCATTCTGGAAAGAAAATGCGCCGTTTTCTAAAGAAAACAAGTCATTCTGGAAAGAAAATGCGCCGTTTTCTAAAGAAAACAAGTCATTCTGGAAAGAAAATGGAGCGTTTTCTAAAGAAAATGCCCCATTCTGAAAAGAAATTATACTGAAATTAACAACACTCACGCTGAAAGTAGATACCGCCAAGCCTGACGTAAGTACCCCGCCGTCTGCGGCAGGTACCGTATCGCGGCCTGAACCCTCTGAAATCCGAAATCTGGAATCCGAAATCTGCCTGCGGACAGACCTCTCCCCTAAACTACACCCAATTACTGGTAAAAGGGCGAATTCATGTGTGTGTGTGTGTGTGTGTGTGTGTGTGTGTGTGTGTGTGTGTGTGTGTGTTCGGCAGCTCGCCGGCTAAACTAGAAGGAAATTGTACTGTGTTGTTCTTCCACGGTTCACCGCCTGTTTTCATACTGGAAGCAGGGTAACACGAGGCGGGAATTTTCGTCAAGCGGGGCGTTCAATAAGGGAATTGACATTGTAAAAAAAGCCGATATTCTATTAATATGAATGTGATATTCAGGCTTGTCACATGCGGCTTTTTTCTTCTGAGCACGCCCTTTTTGTTTTCCAAAGGGAAGTCAGAGGTGATTGATAAAACTACGCACAATACTGAATGGAAACTTTGCATTACTGAATTTGATGTTTCCGGCCTGCCCAAAGCCCGGCAAGCACTGGGACTTGTTGTTGCCCGCAATCTTGTTGCTAATTTCCATGGTTTTAAGTTCAAATTGCGCGATAATAACGAATATGATTATTACTGGACGGCTGCCTGGATGAAAAATCAACATGATGCCGCACAAAAAATCATGGAAAAACAAGCTCAGCGTGATAAACTCCTCTTTTCTGGAGATGCCGACTGGAAAAATGCCGCTCAACGGCGTAAGCTTGACCGTGAAATTGACGAATTACGCCTAACCCTTGATGATGCCGAACTTGAATCACCCACCGTTGCCGAAAAACCGCGTTTTAGCGTAACGCAAGACAATCGCGCGGGGATTTTTCCGCAGCAGCCCAAGACAGGCAGCGAGTATTTTCTCTGTTTTACACAACAAACTGACGGACTTGTGATGGGTAAAATCACCGAATATCATGGACGGATTCTTGTTGAACTGCGCCTGTGGACTATCTGGACACGGTCGTTTTCTTACGAAGACAAGGCGCTTTTTTCCCTTGAAGATATTGATCTTGCCCTAAGCGAATTTTCAGCGCGGCTTATCAACACATTAAGCGGCATGAAGAGCTCAACTTTGATCGTGCAGGCCCAGCCGGAAAATGCGGTGATTATTGTTGATGACCGTCATGCAGGCCGGGGTAATTCAGAAGAAATTGACCATACGCCCGGCCCTGTTGAAGTAACTGTTTATGCAGAAAATCATATTACTGCCACAGAAAAAATCGAATTGCGCGAAGGTGAACGGACAACTGCTCAATTCAACCTTAAGCCTATTCCTGTCGAGACGGTAACGATAGCGGCAACAGGTGATGAAACTGCCAATGTGTATTCAGAGGGACTTTTTCTCGGCACCGCACCGCATAAAATCACCGGGCCGCTCGGCCAGTACCGGCAGATCAACATGGAAACCGAAAGCGGCACAACAGCGCAGACTCTTTTTCGTATTGATGCTTCCGCCAAACCGCATATACTTACCCCAAAAACACCGCCGCTACACGGCCGGACAGAAAAGGCACGCAAGAGCTTTTACGGAGCGCTCGGCCGTTTTTGGTTTATTGCACCGGCAGCGTTTTTTTCAGCAGGGCTTTCAAACTCCATGGTCGATTCATTCAATGCACCATCAGCATTCAGAACCCAAGAGCGGCTTGACGAAGCAAATACCTGGTATACTATTTCGATGGGCTTTATGATTGCCGCAGGCGTTTCATTGCTCGAGGTGTTTATCAGGCTGGGTATTTATCTCTATCAAGGAAGCAAAGATGGAACAATCATTGTGCCAAAAGAAAAACCTGCGCCTGTTGAATTGCCTGTCGCTCTTGAAGAGCCCCAAGCCGTACCGGAAGCTTTGCCAACGACAGAAGGCAGCGAAGAGGCCGCTCCTGCCGCAGGATTAACTACTGAAAATGGAGGGCAGCATGGGGCTCTGGAAAAATAAGCTTACCGCTTTTTTCGGCGGCGGAACAGAATTAACATCTGAATTTTTTGAAGAACTCAGCGATTTACTTGTTGAAGGGGATTTTGGCGCTGTTCTCGCCCTTAAAACAGTTGATGAACTGGAAGCACGCTGCAAAAAAGAAAAGATAAAAACTGCCGGCGGCGCAAAAGAACTTCTTGCCGCAATGCTCGCTGAATATCTTGCCTGTGCACCGTCCCACGGCATCGGACTTGAGGCAGATGTTCTCAATGTATTTCTTGTTTTGGGGGTGAATGGCGTAGGCAAAACCACCACAACGGCCAAACTGGCCGCACGATTTAGCGTTCAAGCAAAGCCGTTGCTTGCAGCGGCGGATACGTTTCGTGCGGCAGCCATTGAGCAGCTTAAGATTCATGGAGAGCGGCTTGGAGTTCGCACCGTTGCCCACAAACAAAACGCCGATGCCGCTGCCGTCGTGCACGATGCGCTCGAAGCAGCGATTTCCGGCGGCTATAATCCAGTACTAGCCGATACTGCCGGACGTATGCACACAAAATCAGCACTAATTGAAGAACTTGCAAAAATAAGCCGCGTAATTGACCGCCGCGCCGTGGAAATATGCGGAAAAATGTCCTATAAAAAATTGCTTGTGCTTGACGCAACGACAGGGACAAACGCCCTTGTTCAGGCGGAAACATTCAACAGTGCTGTCCAGCTTGATGGAATTATACTGACCAAATTTGACTCCAGCGCCCGCGGCGGCGTTGTTTTTCCTCTCGCCGTCAATTTCCGGCTGCCTATAACGGCAGTGTGCGATGGAGAGCGCTATGAAGACCTCCACGACTTTGACACCGCTGCCTACATACGCCAATTTCTAATGTAAGCCGGCCTTGAAGAAAAAATTGACACTGAGCTATAAGTATGATAGAATAGGTACATACTTATCACGGAGGAAAGAAAGTATGAAGTTATCAAAAAAATGCATAATCAGAATGGGATTTATTCTGGGGCTTGGAATCATCTGTTCGATGACAGCCTGCGAAAAAAAACAGGCGGGAAAGATTAAGGTTATCTTTGCCGGAACCGAAGCAGCAACCACCGGTCAAAGCCGGATGATGCAAGAAGTGGCAGATAAGCTGAACGAAACCGGCCGTTTTGACGCCGATATTCAGGTAAACGGTGCTTTGTCAAACGATACCGACAATCTTGTTACTCAAGCGAAAACGGGCGTTCCCCTTGTAATCCCTTCCGATCCAGGGCGGCTTGCAAGCCAATTCAACATTCCCGATCTTAACATCCTTATGGCTCCCTACATCATGACTGACCGCACCGCACTGGATAAACTACCGGACACCGCGCTCTTTAAGGAATGGCAGAAACAGCTTGAAGATCAAGGTATTACTTTTGTCGCCGACATGTACAATGGATTCCGCAGTTTTTACACTACCACGCCGGTTACCAATGTTGCAGACCTTAAAGGACTGCGCATCCGCGGGTTTGGGAATGCCATTGGGAACGCGCTGGCAAACTATTTGGGCTTTGCAAACATCGGCGTTTCCTGGGGCGAAGTACTGCCGGGTATCCAAACAAAAACCCTTGATGGCTGCGAGGTGCAGGTAGCCACGGCGTACGGCTCTGCCATTTATGAAGTAGCAAAAAATCTTGCCCTGACCAAACATTACATGCTTCAATCATCATTTGTCTGCTCCACTAAACTGCTCCAGTCAATGCCAGAAGCAGACAGGACGGTGTTTATCAAAACAATCCGGGATGCCGCAAAAAAATATGGTGAAATAATCGCATCCGAAGAGGAAACATACTATCAACAGATGCGGGACAAGGGCGTTATCGTTACTCAAGTCGATTTACAAGAATTCGAAAATGCCATTGCTCCGCTTTACACTAACAACGATCTGAAATTTTCAACCGGCCTGAAAGACAAGCTTTTTCAGGAATTGGGATTTTAACTTTGAACCGCACGGCAGAATTTCTGCTGTGCGGTTTGCCTAAGGAACCGTTATGAAAAAATTGTATCATGCGCTGTGCAGGCTGGAAGTTGCTGTGTGCGGCGTGGGTTTTGTGTTTCTGGTAGCCTTTATATTCTTGTCGGCCATTCTGCGTTTTTTCCGTGTTTCAATGTCGTGGAATATTGATTTGGCACTATTTCTACTTGCCTGGACGGCGTTTCTCGGTGCAGACATTGCATGGCGGAGCGGACAGCTCGTCGGTATAGACCTTATTACACGCAATCTACCAAAAAAACTACAAAAAATAATTTGTCTTGCGATTTATTTTATTGTACTTGCCGCACTGATTATTATTGTGATTTTTGGCATCAACCTGGTATGGGCAGAACGCCTGCGGACATATCAATCTATACCAATACCATTTTCGCTTGTCACTTTGAGCGTAGTCGTCGCCGCTCTTTCAATGTGCCTGTCAACTATTCTAAAAATCCGGCATCTGATCCGTAATTTTAACACACCAAAGGAGTGAATGCAATGTCGTTCTTACTGATTTGTTTCGTATTGTTTTTGGTGATGGGGATGCCCATTGCATTTGTTATCGGGATTGCGGGATTTGCCTACTTTTTTACTGTTCCCTACCTCACGTTTGAAACGGCAACACAGATGATTGTTTCTCAGAGCCAGTCTTTTGCGTTCCTCGCCGTGCCGTTCTTTATCTTTGCCGGCAACCTGATGAATGTTTCCGGCATTACCAACCGCCTGCTGGGACTCGCCCGGCTTGTAACGCGGGGCATGTACGGCGGCACAGCGCAAATTTCGGTCGTCATGAGCACGCTGATGGGCGGCGTTTCTGGCTCTGCCACAGCTGATGCGGCAATGGAAACCCGCATTCTTGGCCCGGAGATGATGCGCCTGGGCTACAAAAAAGGCTATATCTGTGCAGTCAACTGTGTAACCGCCCTTATCACTGCCACTATCCCGCCGAGTCTTGGGCTTATCATCTTTGGTTTTGTGGGTGAAGTTTCCATCGGGCGACTCTTCGCGGCAGGCATCATCCCCGGTATTCTGATGATGACCTTCCTTATGTCTACAACATCTGTCACATCGCGGATTTACCGCTACGACCCGCCCCGCAAGGATGCGCCGAAACTTTCACCTAGTGAGCTTTTCAATAATCTGAAAGAATCAGTTTGGGCGCTGTTGTTCCCGGTTATTCTGATTGTTGGTATTCGCTTTGGCGTATTTACCCCCTCGGAGTCGGGTGCGTTCGCAGTGGTTTATGCTATCATCATTGGGAAGTTTGTGTACAAAGAACTTACCTGGAAAAATTTCAAAGAAGCGCTGATTACCACGCTTAAAGATAACGGCGCAATCATGCTGATTATCGCCATGTCAGGCCCTTTCAGCTATGCGATCACCTGGGTCAAATTGCCGGTTGCCTTGAGCACTATGATTTTCGGCATAACTGACAATCCTCAGGCGCTGGTGCTTATTATGCTCGGTTTTCTGTTTATTACCGGCATGGTTGTAGATAGTAATGTCAATTTCCTGCTCCTTACACCGATCTTTTTACCAATGGTGAAGGAAGCCGGCATAGATCCTGTGCACTTTGGCGTACTGATGGCGACAGTAATTACTCTAGGTGTTATGACACCGCCCATTGGCTCAGCACTATACACAGTCTGCGGCATCATCGGCTGTCCGCCGGAAGAATACACCAGACATTCGCTGCCGTTTATGGGGGCGGTATTGCTGGAATTGGCCATTTTGGTTTTCCTGCCAGAACTGGTACTGTGGATTCCCAATATGATATTTGGCACATAATTCTCCCCGTACTTGTTCAGTTCAGCGTAATACGCAAATCCTGAACAGTGCGGGGCTGCCGTTTAACTTTAAAAAGTTGTATATCATACACTGTGATAAATTGAACCAACACCCATCACAAACTGGAGCATCTATCTGCCTGAGCGACAGGCAGGAGTTTTGAAGCAGTTATATCCAGAGACGAATACCAATATTTGCCCCCCAATACTGTGTATGAAGACCAAATCCCGGTAAGAACGTAATAGCAATAGAAGGAACAACTTGCCCGTAAAGTTCAAGTAACGGAACAGGCCGCCAATATAAACCAACGGGAATACGTCCGCCGAGCCATACAGCAGTGTTGCCGTCTCCCCAGAAACTAGCAAACCCAGCATACGCACCGGCACCCACATACCAACCAAGATTCTTGATAATATCAAGATCTAAAAGATAAAAATCACCAGCGACTGATAGAGCGTTAGATCCACCGTTAATTGTCCAAAAAATAGGAATTACCGGAATTTTTAACGTAAGCCCGCCCTCGCCCCAACCAGCCCAGCCAGCTTGAAGACCAATCCCAAAACCAAGCGGGTGCTTCGCGTGCACCGTTCCAATACTCAAGACAAGACCTATAACGCTTACCAACATCAATTTTTTCATGCATCTCTCCTTAAAAACCACTATATCTCGTTTACTCCCATCTATCAAGACCAACGATTCGTCAGTATACTCCTATTATGAGTGAGATTTCCCTTGATGAGCTGCGGCCTTATGCCGGTACATTTCCAGTACTTCCTTTGTGGAGAAAGCGGCGGGCAGCAAAGTCCCCTATTGAAGCGTTCCGGCTATTCAAACGGATAAGCCGCCAATGCTTTATTCTGGAAAGCCTTGAGGACAAAGAGCGTTGGGGACGCTGGACTTTTTTGGGTTTTGAACCCAAACTTGAAATAAGTTGTATGGACGGTCTATTCCGCATCAAAAACGGCGCGACCATTGAACGGCATGATGACAACCCCGCCGCTGCGATCGAAAAAATACTTGCTGAATATCGAAGCCCTGCGCTTTCTACACTTGCTCCCGGCGCAGATCTCCCTCCCTTTTCAGGCGGCCTTGTCGGTTATTTTTCGTTCGATTACGTGAATTACAGCGAACCGTCACTGAAAAATCCGGCTTCCGGCACAGACGCACCCGTCACGAATCCATTTAAAGATTTAGACCTTATGCTCTTTGATAAGCTTCTCGTATGGGATAATTTGCGAAGCGAACTTTATTTTTTCGTGAATATCAAAACAGAAACGTTCGAAGAGAACTATCACCGTGCACTCACCGAGCTAGACCGGCTGGAGCGGGTGCTTGAAAGTTCGGAGGAGGCCGCACTACCACCGTTACGGATAACAAGCAAGTTCCGTGAACATGACGGCCGTGAGCGGTATTGCATGATGGTCGAACGGGCAAAACAGTATATCCGGGAAGGTGATATTTTTCAGGTCGTGCTGTCTAATCAGCTTGAAGCCGAAGTCGAAGGCAGCATTTTCGGTGCGTATCTTGTGCTGCGGACAGCGAATCCGTCACCATATATGTTCTATTTTACCTCTGACGATATAGAAATAGCTGGCGCGTCTCCGGAGACGCTCGTAAAAATGATTGCAGAAGATGATGGTGCTGCCTCGCGCATCTGGACTTTTCCGCTGGCAGGAACACGGCGGCGGGGCAAAACTGACAAGGAAGACCAGGAACTTGAACAAGAACTTCGCGCCGATCCAAAAGAACTTGCCGAACACAATATGCTTGTTGACTTGGGACGCAATGACTTGGGGCGTATCTGTGAATTTGGCTCAGTAAAAGTTGAAAAATATCTTTCTATTGAACGTTTTTCCCATGTTATGCACTTGGGATCCACGGTGACGGGTGTTCCCTGCGCCGGTGCATCGGCTCTTGACGCAATTGCCGCCGTCCTCCCCGCAGGTACGCTTTCTGGTGCGCCGAAGATTCGCGCTATCGAAATTATACGCGAGCTTGAAACAGCACCGCGGGGCATTTATGGCGGGGCGATAGGATATATCGCGTTTTCCGGCGGAATGGATACCTGTATTTCAATACGACTTGCCTACAAAAAAGACCGCAAAGTGTATGTACGCGCCGGTGCAGGTATCGTCGCCGACAGCATCCCTGAAAATGAATATGAAGAATGTCGCAATAAAATGCGCGCCGTTGTTTCAGCGCTAAAGGAGGCCTCCTTTGATACTCCTTATTGATAACTACGACAGCTTTTCGTACAACCTCTATCAGATGCTCGGTGAGATTGAGCCGCGCATTACCGTAGCTCGAAACGACGGCATTACTCTTGCTGAAATTGAACACACCGCCCCTGACAAAATTGTACTTTCGCCCGGGCCGGGGAAACCCCGAGATGCCGGCATTTGTAAAGACGTTATCCATACATTTGCCGGAAAGATACCAGTTTTGGGCGTATGCCTTGGACACCAGGCAATATGTGAAGTTTACGGGGCAACAGTTGGTTATGCGGAGCAGCTTATGCACGGCAAGGTATCGCGGATCTGGCTTGATACTAGTTGCCCGCTTTTCGCAAAGCTTCCGGAAGAAATCGATGCAGCGCGCTATCATTCGCTGGCCGCCCGCCCGGAAACGATGCCGCCTGAACTTGTCGTGACGGCCCACACCAGCAGCGGCGAAATCATGGCCGTACGCCACCGCACCATGCCTGTTTTCGGCGTTCAATTTCACCCGGAATCAATACTGACACCGCACGGCGGCACGATACTTGCCAACTTTCTTGCTCTAAAAAAATAATATAAAGCCGATATCTGACACAGCGGACATCAAATCTAGACGTTATTTACCAGAAAGGATCGTAGCGAGTCCATGCGTAAGGATGTTCGTTGTTTTCCCGTGCTTCGTTCAAATCGAGCGGCTCTTCGGGATATACATCCTCAACATGCCATTCACCATCCTCTCCAGCACGAATATACAACTCACCAGTAAGCTCTTTTTCTCGTCCAATAAACCGAAAAACAAATGAAGTGCTTCCATCAAGCTCTTCTTCCCGGCCGCCACCAACACGTACTTTACGCGGCGTAACTTCGGCAACCCGTTCAAAAAACTCTTTCCGTTCCACAGCAGGCAGTGGGACAACTAATGCAGAATCAGTCTTCCCCTGCTGGACTTCACCAAGAATCCGCCGTGCGAAAACATACGCGCTGGGATCCGCTGTCCCAGGCCCTAACTCTCCAATTGAAAGATCGCGTGGGTATTCAGGCGTTATTAATTGATCCGGACGGCGTACCGCCTCTGACACAACACCTGATCCTGTACCCTGCGACATAACTATCACCGCAAGAACAGTAAAAAAAAATACCGGTGTCCTAGGCGAGAGATTTTTTTCCATGTTTAAGCGCTGCTTTACAGGTTTTACATACTTTTATCTTTGTTTCACCAGCTTCCTGTTCATAAAGCACTTTAACTCGTTCTCGCTTGCAAAGCGGACATACTCCCCTACCCCGTGCAAGCAGTTCTCGTATTCCTTTTCCTCTGTGCGACTTGGACATTTATTTACCCTTTTCCTTTTCTGCCTTTTTCTTCCCATCTTTATCATCTTTGGTATCGGTAACAAGAACATAATCAACAAGTTCAAGAATTACCATTTCGGCAGCATCACCTTTGCGTTCACCAAGTTTTACAATCCGGGTATAACCACCAGGCCTTTCTTTCATACGTGGAGCAATGTCAGTAAAAAGTTTAGCAACGATACCTTCGTCGTAAAGCCGCGCCGAAACAAGCCGACGATTATGCACGGAATCAACTTTTGCCCGTGTAATAAGCTTTTCTGCTCTACGGCGAACTTCACACGCTTTAGCCTTCGTTGTTGTGATACGGCCATACCGAAATAACGACCCCGCCATATTACGAATAAGCGCTTTTCGATGCGCTGCCATCCGTTCAAGCGGATTAAAACCGCGTTTATGCTTCATCGCTGTCTTCCTTCCTTCCCGAACCCAACTTAATCGCGTTTCTCAACTCGCTTACATTGGTAATACCAAGCTGTAAATTCCAATCGGCAAGCCTATCTTTAATTTCCTGTAAAGATTTTTTGCCAAAATTACGTGTCTTGTTAATATCTTCTTCAGTCTTACGAACAAGCTCTCCAATCGTGGTAATATTAGCAATTTTTAAACAGTTTGAAGATCTAACAGAAAGTTCCAATTCCTCAACTTTTGTGTTAAGAAGCGCCCTAATACGTTCATTGTCCTCTTCATTGTCTTCATCATAGATAAAGTCATCTTCATCAAAATTAATGAAGACTGAAAAATGTTCTTTTGCAATTTTAGCCGCTTCTGCAAGTGCATCATCAGGCCGAACCGTACCGTCAGTCCATATTTCAATGATAAGTTTATCATAATCACTGCGTTGGCCCACACGAGTTGGTTCAACGGCGTATTTTACTTTAGTAACCGGTGAAAAAATCGCATCCATTGGTATTGTACCAATAACTTCGATATACTGGGCATTCACCTCCGAAGGAACATAACCGCGATTAAGATCGATTTGAATCTCAAACTCAAGATCTGCTCCTTCAGCAAGCGTCATAATATGATGCCCCGGATTACAAATTTCAACAGAACCAAGTCGTGCAAAATCTTCACTTCGAATCTCCCGCTTACCTGAAAATTCATAAACCAACACATCCTGCTCTCGCTCTTCTGGTAATTTAAGCCGCACTTGTTTCAAATTATTTAAAACCTCAAGCGTATCTTCAACAATATTGGGGTTTGGCTCAAATTCACTGGAAATCATACGAGCCCCCCCCCCCCCAGTACGCGATGTTATCTTTACGGATGTTATCGCGTAACCTTGAATCGAAGATAAAAGTATTCGGCGAAGTGTATTACCAACCGTTGTCCCAAAACCAGACTCAAACGGGGCGGCACTAAACTTGCCATAATTTGATTTTAGATTATCGGGTTCAAAAGACGTTATACCCTTCGGACGTTTCCATCCTTTTAATAGGTTCTTACGCGCCATTCATGCTCCTCTCTGTTCAAAATCCACATATTTATCCACCATCCTCTCTATAAAGACGGCAGGTGTTTATTATTTCGAGTAATACTCGACTATCATCTGCTCTTTGATATCGGCAAGATCGACAATATCATTTCGTCTTGGCGCAACAACAAATCTACCTTTAAGTGCATCAGGATCAAGTTCAAGCCACGGCATAACGCCGGATTTACCATACTCCCTGAGCGCATCCTTAACTACAGTAAGCCCTTTACTTGACTCTTTCACCGTAATTTCATCACCTGCCCGTACAAGATACGATGGTACGTTAATAGACTTACCGTTAACCTGCACATGACCATGAATGACAAGCTGACGTGCTTGACTGCGACTCGACGCAAAATGGAGACGAAATACAATATTATCAAGCCGCCGTTCAAGAAGCACAAAAAGATTCTCGCCGGTAATCCCCGCCATCCGCAAAGCTCGCTCAAAAAAGAGATGAAACTGTTTTTCAAGCATCCCATAAATCCGGCGCAGTCTCTGTTTTTCACGAAGCTGAATCCGATAATCCGTTGGCTTCTGGGCGCGCGCTTTAGGGTCCTTTCCCGGTGCAGACCGCTTGCGGTTTATCGCACATTTATCACTGCGACACCTGTCACCTTTTAACATCAATTTTTTTTGTTCAGTCCGGCACATTCTGCATACCGGCCCGGTGTATCTTGCCATCTTATCCTCCGGCTCCCGCTATATACGCCGTGTTTTACGCGGCCTGCATCCATTGTGCGGGATAGGCGTTACATCATTAATCGATTTAACTTTAATGCCCAGCACACCAAGTTGGCGAATTGCCGCCTCACGACCCATACCAGGCCCCTTTACGTACACATGAACCTCTCGAAGGCCTGCCTGCATAGCCTTCTGTGCGGCAGTTTCTGTTACAGTTTGGGCGGCAAACGGCGTTGACTTTTTTGCGCCACGAAAGCCCAATCCTCCTGAACTTGCCCACGATACGGCGTTTCCCATAAGGTCCGTTATTGTCACAATTGTGTTATTAAACGTCGCCTGTATATAAACATTCCCCTCATAAACCGATTTCTTCTCTTTTTTCCTTTTGACGTTACCAGCCACGTTTTCCTCCGAACATTACGACTCCTCCTACTTCTTCTTACCCGCAACAGTTTTTTTCTTTCCCTTGCGCGTACGGGCATTAGTTCTTGTCCGTTGACCACGAAGGGGCAGGCCTTTACGGTGTCTAAGCCCCCGGTAACAACCTATATCCATGAGCCGCTTAATATTAAGAGCAACTTCAGTCCGCAGACGCCCTTCTACTTTGTAATCAGTCTCAAGTATCTTACGCAGTTCATTCAGTTCCTCCTGCGAAAGATCATTGATAAACCGCATTCGGTCTATCTTAGCTTTCTCGCACAACGCAATAGCTGTTGTACGCCCCACTCCGTAAATATACGTGAGGGCAATCTCAACATGTTTATTCGGTAAATCTACACCGACAAGACGCGCCATCTCTTACCCCTGCTTCTGTTTATGTTTTGGGTTTTCACAAATGATGCGAATAATCCCTTTTCGTTTAATAACTTTGCATTTATCGCAAATCTTTTTTACGCTCGTGCGCACTTTCATACAAACTCCTTACCACTCCAATCATTAATACACTTCAAAATCTTGCACAGACATACTTCAACCTTGCACTAACACACCACCAGAGCCTATCATATTCTATAAAAAGACGGGTATTAGTTCAAGGCCTACCTTATAGATTCCTCCCTCGAAGATGCCCTTTCTTTGTTAAGCCATCATGGTGATGCATCTTAAGAAGCGCCTCAATCTGTGCCATTGTGTCTAAATCAACACCTACTAAAATGAGCAGCGATGTCCCCCCCATCAAGTATGAAATTGACGAAGGGAAATTAAACACCCACTGTAAAATCGTTGGAATAACGGCAATTAACGCAAGATAAAGCGACCCCGGCAATACAATACGATTCAATATTTTAGTAAGGTATTCCTCAATACGTTCAGTCCTGATACCAGGAATAGAACCGCCATTTTCACGTATATTTTTTGCTATTTCAATTGGATTAAGCGATACCTGAGTATAAAAATAGGCAAAAAAGACTATCAATAGTACATAGAGAACATTGTAAAGTATCCCCCGTGGTTCAAGCGCCCGTGAAACAGAGGCAAGCCACGGTACATTTCCTCCAACAGTTGAAGCTATTTGAATCGGAAATGTTAATATTGATGATGCAAAAATTACCGGAATCACTCCAGACGGATTTATTTTAAAAGGAATATAGGTATTTTGAGCACCGTACATCCTTCGGCCCACAACACGTTTTGCATAATGCACCGGAATCTTACGCTGCCCCTGCTGTTCAAATACAACAAGCACAACAATAGCAATAAACATGGCAAATACAACAATTACAAATACAAGATTCAAGTCACCCCGTCTAACCCTATCAAGAAGTTCATAGAGCGCACTTGGAAGCCTGGCCACAATACCGGCAAATATCAACAGCGAGATACCATTTCCTATCCCACGTTTAGTGATTTGTTCTCCCATCCACATAAGAAACATCGTACCGGTAGTAACAGTAAGTATCGCAAGTAATGTAAATTCAACAATTCCCATTGAAAGAAGCCCAGCGCCGCCAGCCTGGCGCATAATACTCTGCGCATATTGAGTGACCGCAAAAGATTGTACAAGACAAACCGCTACAGTGCCATAACGCTGATACATCTGTATTTTCTTCTTACCACCCTCTTCCTGCGAAATCCGTTTAAGCGACGGAAATACAATCAGAAGCAATTGCATAATAATTGACATTGAAATATAGGGCATAATACCAAGCATGAATACAGAAAAATTCGTGAACGCACCGCCAGCAAAGAAATCAAGATAATCAACGATAGCATTACCTGTATTACGTTGACTATCAAAGAAACTTTTTAACACACTGATATTTACCCCTGGAATCGGAATTACCGTTCCCAAGCGAAAAATAATAAGCATTCCGAGGGTAAAAAATATCCTCTCGCGCAGTTCTTTAACTCTAAATATACCAATGATTGGATTTGTCATGCCTGTCCTTATCTATATGCCGTCTTCGGCACCCGCAACTGCCTGAGCACGCATCGCACGCCGCTTTGCTTTCTTGCCTGTCTTTTCAGGCTGCTTTTCTGCTTCAGCAACGCTGCCCCCGGCTTTAATTACCTTCGCCCGCGCCGCAACAGATACTTTCACAATATTCACTGTGAGCTTCTTGGTAAGTTCACCATCACCAAGTATTTTCACCGGACACGGCCCTTTTACCAATCCTTTCAGGTAAAGCGAAGGCACATCAACTGTCTCACCAGCCTCATAACGTTTTTCAATTTCACCAAGATTCACTACTTGATAACTTTCTTTATATGGATAATTTGAAAAGCCCCGGTGAGCAATACGCCTATACAACGGCATCTGCCCCCCTTCAAACCCAAGGTAGGTCTTGCCCCCTGAACGAGATTGTTGTCCTTTATTACCTTTACCTGCTGTGGTACCACGCCCCGATCCCTGACCACGCCCCACAATACGCTTTCGTTTATTCGCGCCCTCCGGCGCATGCAAATCAAAACTATGCATTTTACTCTCCTGCCGCATTTTCAATCGATACAAGATGCTCAACACGCTTTATCATGCCAAGTATTGCCGGATTCGCGGTCTGTTCTACAACCGAACCTATCTTGCGGAGCCCCAATGAACGTACCGTCGCCCGCTGGGCAGGGAGCGTTCCTATCGTACTTCGTACAAGTCTGATTTTTATCTTCTTGTCAGCCATTACTACCCCCATATCTCTGACACGGGCTTTCCCCGGTCGCGCGATATTTTTCGAACATCCATAAGCCGCCTGATACACTCAAAGGTTGCTTTAACCACATTATACTGGCTGGATGCACCAATCGACTTGGAAAGCACGTCAGTTACACCACCTGCTTCCATAATCGCCCGGACAGGGCCGCCGGCAATAATCCCTGTCCCTGAACAGGCTGGTTTTAACAGCACTACTGACGACTTAAATGTCCCCTGAATGCTGTGCGGTATCGTACCGTTTTTTGTGGGCAACCGCACAAGGTTGCGTTTCGCCTTTTCCATACTTTTACGTACTGCCTCGGAAACATCGTTGGCTTTGCCAAACCCCCAACCTACATTGCCCTTGCGGTCACCGACAACAGTAAGCGCGGAGAACGAAAACCGTCTACCACCTTTAACGACTTTTGCTGTACGGTTAAGCTTTACAAGCTTTTCTACAAAATCCTTTTCCCGTTCCTGACCACGCTCACGGTCTCTTGTATGTTCCATAAAGTCCTCTAAAACTCAATCCCCGCCTTACGGCTGCCGTCGGCTAACGCCTTTACTACACCATGATACAAATATCCATTCCTATCGAAGACCACCTGTTTAATCTTCTTTTCGAGAAGCCGTTTGCCCATCACTTCACCAAGCTGAAGCGCTCCTTCAACCGTTGGTTTTATCGACGAAAGCTCTTTTTCCAGCGTAGAGGCAGAGGCAATTGTCTTGCCCGCTGTATCATCAATTATCTGAATTGAAAGATTCCGATTGCTGCGCGTAACAGTCATACGTGGACGGGCCGCAGTACCAGCAATATATTTACGTATATGAACCTTTCGTTTTGACCGCTTACGATCTTTATCATTCATTTTTCGTAGCATTCCTGTTAATCCTCTCTTACTTCACGCCAGACTTGCC
>JAITHM010000146.1 GCA_031279965.1 Spirochaetaceae bacterium | reverse complement strand
AACAGGCCGGCTCCGGAGCCACGATGTCGGTTGGGGCGATTAAGATAGGCGACTATGTGACGCTGCCGAGTCTTTCGGTGGCTGTATACGGCGGCCAGGGAACCGCTATTTCGGGCCTTGCCAGTCAAAAAGTGAAGGTTGTGGGGATAAATCCGTATACGGATAAGAATCTCAACACGCCTGGGGCGCATCTGGTGTTTCAGTTTGAAAACATCGTGACGACGCGCAGGATGCACTCAGACGCCAACGTCAGCTATGGCGAAACCGAGCTGCGGAGGTACCTAACGCCTACCGGCGATACGGGAAGCGGGAACTTTTACACGGGGCTTGTGAACGCCGGTGTGCCCGCCGATGTGTTCTGGGCTCCGATGCGTGTGATTGGCGCGAAATACGGCGGCGCCATCGAGTCGTTGCAGGACAAGGTCTTCCTGCCAACGTTCTACGAAGTAGATGGAACCGAGTTCGGCGGGGAAACAAGCGGGAACCAGGGGAGGCTGAGCGCGTATCATGATGAAAACAGCCGGATAAAGAGCGGCGCGGGGGGGATTGACTGGTGGTGGCTCGCTTCGCCCTATTCCGGCTCCTCGTCTGGCTTTTGCAGTGTCGACATCAGCGGTTATGCCCGCTACTTCAATGCGAATTCGGAGGGCGGCCTCGCCCCCGCGTTCTGCATCAAGTAGTTGGCAGTGGACAGTGGGTAGTGGACAGTGGGCAGTTGGTAGTGGACAGTTAGTAGTTAGTAGTTGGTAGTTGGTAGACTTTGGCCGGTATATGTTAACTAACGGCGATTTCAGCGTTAGGTAACGTATTCCGGCCAGAAGCCGCTGTTCACTGCCCACTGCCCACTGTTCACTAACTTTACCTAAGAAAGACGCAGCATTACACGCATAATTTTAAGGGGCAGCCAAAACCAAAAAGGCTCAAGCCGTTTTTTTACCTGTTTAAGGCCGTCCCGGATCGGCAGATTTTGTGGGCAATGTTGTTCGCATTTGCCGCAATTAACACAACGGCCTGCATTCCGCATGGATTTTGCGGTAAATGAAACAGTTTGTACATATTTCCAAAGGCCGTTCCTTAGGCTTGTTGCAAAACTCGCATTATACGATGCAAAACAGCCGGGAATATTAACGTTATGGGGACAGGGCAGGCAATATGAACAGCCGGTACATTTAATCTTATACGATTCGTTAAAAATTCTGCGGATTTCGGCAAATGCGGCGGTATCTGCGGCAGAAAGCATATTCGTCTGTGCCTTTTCTGCCCTGCGAATATTATCATCAAGTTGTTCCTGCATGTTCATGCCGGAGAGCACCATCGTAATTTCAGGCTGGTTCCACAGCCAATTCAGCCCCCACGCGGCAGGCGACCAATCAGGATGATTTTTTTTAAAAATAGCAAGCACTTCTTTGGGCAGTTCGCTAATCAGTCTGCCGCCAAGAAGCGGCTCCATTATGAATACAGGAATTCCTTTGGCATGCGCCGCTTTAAGACCAGTAACACCTGCCTGATAGTTTTCGTCGGAATAATTATATTGAATGAGCGTTGCGTCCCAATCATAATCGTTAAGTATCGTTAGAAACTGATCGCACACACCATGAAACGAAAATCCAAGCCGGCGGATTTGCCCGCTTTGTTTTTTACCGGCAATCCACTCTTCAATACCAAAACTTTTAAGCTTTTCCCAGGTGGACATTTCAGACAACATGTGCATAAAGTAATAATCAACATAATCGGTCTGTAATTTTTCCAGCGTTCGGCTGAAAATTTTTTCTATATCGTCCGGAGTCTTTATCAACCAGGTTGGCAGCTTTGACGCAATAAGGATTTTTTCGCGTATCTTGTTATCCGCCGCCACCGTTCCCAATGCTTCTTCAATACCGGGATAGGTACGCGCTGTATCAAAATAGTTAATTCCCTGTTCAAAAGCAGACATAATCAACGCATTCGTTTTTTTCATATCGATGCTGCCCAAATTTTTAGGGAAGCGCATGCAGCCAAACCCCAACACCGATATATCAATGCCAGTTTTGCTGTCTTTTTTGTAGTGCATAAAATCTCCTGATGCCAGCATACCACAGAAACCATTTTGCCGTCTGCTTGCAAAACCAGAGCTTCTTCATTTCCTTTATTTCATTTTTGAGGAAAACCTGACTCTATGCTTACGGTTACTTTATAGGAAAATAAATACAGCGGCTGTGCTTTTTACAAAACTCAAGAATCAAAATTACTTAACATTTGTATTGTAGTTTCTGATTTATTTATCGAAAAATCTTGAAAAAATCTCTTGAATTTCTTGACCATTGTGACGAGCTATGGTAAACCTGACCAGGGTAGCAAAAAATGGCGAAAAGAGGCGAAAAATGGCATTGAACGGCGGGTTTAACAACACGCTGGATGAAAAAGGACGGGTAAGCTTCCCTGCCCGCCTGAAAAATGGATTTTCGGGTGATGTGCTTGTCATCACACGAGGTATAGAAAAATGCCTTTACCTTTTTCCTCCGCTGGAATGGAAAGACTTTGAAGAAAAGCTAGAAAATCCAGCCGCTATGTCAAAGGATTGGCGTAAAATGCAACGGCATTTTCTCGGCTGGGCAACGGAGACAGAAATTGATAAATCGGGACGCCTGGCCATTCCACAAAGCCTTCGTGAATATGCCGCGCTGGGACGAAATGTTATCGTGATGGGCTTGGGCAAGCGTATTGAAATCTGGGATGCGGCGCTCTACAAAACAGCGCAGGGTGAGAACGATGACAGTCTGGAGGACATAGCAGAACGCTATGGACTGGTCTTTTAATCCATGCCATGTCCCGGTGCTGGCAACTGAAACGCTTGAAACACTCAGCGGTGCGCTTAAGTTGTTGGGCAACGAGACAGGCGAAGACGAATTGTTCGTTGACGGCACACTGGGTGAAGGCGGGCACAGCGAGCGGTTTTTAACGCAGTTTCCCCAATTAAGGGTAATTGGTGTTGATGCTGATAGGGAAATTATGGGCGTGGCGCGGGAGCGGCTGACGCGATTTGGGGGACGCATTGCGTTTCATGAAGGATGGGCCGATGATTTTTTCCGGTACTATCCGGTTGATAATGCAGAGCTTCCCCGTCCGGGTATGATCCTCCTTGATTTGGGGGTGTCGCTTTTCCATTATGAGAAAGGAGGCAGAGGATTCAGTTTCCGTTTGGATGAATCGCTTGATATGAGGATCGACATTACCCGCGGTACAAGCGCCGCCGGTCTGCTTGCCACGCTGAGCGAGCGGGCGCTTGCCCGTTTGCTTGCGGAAAACTCCGGGGAACGTTTTGCCAAACGCATTGCCCGTGCACTCGTGAACGCCCGCGCCGAAGCTCCCATAACAAGCTCAGCTGTGCTTGCAGAAATCGTCAGTAACGCCGTACCGTCATTTGTGCGGCACCACGCGATTCATCCGGCGACAAAAACCTTTGCCGCACTCCGCATCGCGGTCAACGGCGAATTGGAACGGCTTCCCGCTCTTCTGGATGCGGCATTCACCGCGCTTAAACCGGGTGGACGCTTCGGCGTTATCACGTTTCATTCGTTGGAGGATCGCATCGTTAAAAATTACTTTCGAGATCTTGCACGTGATTGTATTTGTCCGCCATCTGTGCCAAAATGTGTATGCAGAGGACGGCGGCTTGCGCGTTTGATTACAAATAAGCCAATAGCGCCTACCGAGGCGGAATGTGCGCAGAATGCGCCCTCGCGCAGTGCAAAATTACGTGTTGTGGAGAAAGCGTTATGCTAAAAAAGACTTTGCTGTATGCAATGGCATTTACCATTCCGTTAACCTTGGGTATTACCGCCTGGCAGTCAACACGATTTGCCATGCTCAGACAAGAAATCGAACAAAACAACCGCCTGCAAACAGAACTTGTCGAACAAAACCAGCGCCTTATTACCGAAATTGCCGCATTATCAGCATCTTCCCGCATTGACAAGCTTGCCCGCGACCGCCTGGGCCTTGATACCAAGCGCCCGGAAGACATTGTTCATATCACTATTCATCAATGAGCTTCCGCAAAACAGATCTTCGTAGTATTAAAACAGACTTTTGAATAAAATCGCTCAAGTATTTTACCAAAAGCAACAGAATTAAACTCCAGGCGCCGGTGCGAATCGAACGCACGCATAAAGGTTTTGCAGACCTCTCCCTTACCGCTTGGGTACGGCGCCATGTTTATTTAGAGGAAAGATTCGCCTTTATTTCTGGTTTCGTCAAGAGGGCAGATTTCAGTGTCAGCAATTCTGAATCCCCTCCAGACGGGTACTTTGCACCGCACACACGGCTGCTGCTGGACAGAGATAGCGCTGTCCAGCATACTTGTTTTATGGCGATTATTGCACCACGGGTGCTTAAAGGGTTTCGTGATTTTCTCCCCGGACAAGAGGCCTTGCGACGTGTGCTTACGGCACGGTTTGAGGCCGTTTTCCGTGCGTATGGTTTTGCTCCGATAGACACACCGGCACTAGAATTGGCGGAAATTTTATTGGGGAAGGGCGGAGGAGAAACTGAAAAACAGATTTACCGTTTTACCGACAACGGCGGGCGGGATGTTGCGCTGCGCTTTGATCTTACCGTGCCGTTTGCCCGTTTTGTCGCACTGCATCGTGATGAACTTCCCATGCCGTTTAAACGCTATCATATTGCTAAAGTATGGCGCGGAGAAAACACGCAGCATGGCCGGTATCGTGAATTTACCCAGTGTGATTTTGACAGCATTGGTATTTCTTCGGCAGCCGCTGACGCAGAAATACTCCTTATGATGCGCGCCGCCCTTGCCGCTGCGGGGGCAGGGCAAACAACGATACTGGTGAATCACCGCGGATTGTTCAACCGGCTGTTGATGCGGTGCGGGGTTTCTGGCAAGCTTGCGGAAATACTTCGTGCCGTTGATAAAATTGAAAAGATTGGGCGGGACGAGGTTAAACAGACGCTTATCAGTCTTGCCGGAGAGGCCGCGGCGGCAGCTATCCTTCAGTTTATTGAATTAGACGGCCCATGGGATTCTGTTCTTGCTGCCATGACCGAAGCGGCAGGCGGCCCAGAGAATGATTCCGAACGGCTTGCAGCTATTGCACAGTTTCTGCGTGATGCGGGAGCGGACGGCTCTTTCAGGCTTGCCCCGTCGATTACCCGCGGGCTTGATTATTATACCGGCATTGTGTTTGAAACCGTGCTGGATGATCTGCCTTCAATAGGCTCGATATGTTCAGGCGGCCGTTATGACAATCTGACCGGCCTCTATTCAAAAGAGACGCTCTCTGGTGTGGGCGCGTCCATCGGACTTGACCGGCTCATTGCCGCACTGGAAAGCCTTGGCCGCCTGCCTGCCTGCAATCCCTTTGCCGAATGTACGATTATTTGCGTTAATGAGACGCATTTTGGGTTGTATGAACAACTCGCATCGCATTTCCGTGCCGAAGGCATTAACTGTGAAGTTTTTTGCGAAACGAAAAAACTTACCGCACAATTTATCCAGGCAGAAAAACGAGGGGCGCGTTTTGCTGTTATTCCAGATGCCGAAAACCCGCTTGAAAAGCCGTTTACTCTGCGCAGCCTTCTTGAACGAACCGATACAGAAGTCAGTCTGCCTCAAGCAATCAAACTTATTACCTGTGCCTTGTCTGGTGTCTGAAATCCCAAAACACAGACGAATGCAGTGCGCCCTGAGGGATTGTCTCGTACAATAGATTGTGACAAAATGAACCGGCGAGGGGATAATGACACAAGAAGACACCGACGATCTTTTTTTGTTTGATACAGGCGAAATTGAAACTATTGTCTCGCAGAGTAGAGCTGCGCGTATCCGGCAAAATGGCACTCCGTCGTGGGCGCGCGGGAGTGCCCATCATGCTGCGTTTACGATACCCGCACCAGAAAAACTCGATTACCGCTGGATAAAGCCCAGCGAGCGCGTTACAATCAGCGCTTCTTCCGTTATTGAAATTGAGTGCGGACTATTCTATTACGGAACCAGCATGATGCTTGTAAACAATGTTCCCGAGGCATCGCTGCTCAATCCAGAGCTTCCACTTTCTTCCAGCGCGGGGGCAGATTCTGCTTCTACCCCGCCGCCAGAAATCTGCGCGTATGCACAGCTTAATCCGCTACAACGCGGCATCTATGCAGCATGGCTTGCTGGAGGCAGATCAGATCCTGACGTGCCAGGGTGGGCCGTAAAGCTGTTTCTTATGGGAGTTGAACGACGGTTTATCGAAGACGCACGGCGCGGCCTTGTTACCGGCGAAGAACAGCGGATTATCCGTGACGAAACGGCCCGGTTGTGCAGGCTTTACGAACCCCGGCATGATGTAACAGCCCGCGAACTTTCCGAGTTCTATCAATATACGGCGTTATGTGTACACGGCCATGCCTGCTCTTCCGGCTTCATACCGCCCATGCCCGTTCACGAAGGATATTCAGCGTATATGTACGTTATGCTTGATGAATTTTCACGTAATAACAAGCCTTTATCCGCAGAACTTGCCTTTGCGATCTATTGCTGCGAAAAAAGCTTTCCCAAAAGCCCGGCGTTTTTCTCCTGCCGCACTGAATTCAAAACGCTCTTTCTTACTGCTTTTAATGCTGAATTGGCGGGAAAAATAAGGTTAACGCCGGGGAATCCGCTCAAGATTACCAATCCGTGCTATAAACCGCTTTCCAGCACGGTGCGCACGGTTCAAATTCCGCTGCGGCCAGCGCTCAAAAAATTTCTTATTGAAGAAGATGCACTGTGCGCTCTAACCGCGATTGCTGAACAGTGTGCCGCAAGTCTTAACCGTTATGCTGAATTTTGTACTCAAGCGGCAGCCGGTAATGAACGCATTCATTTTATAAAGCCATTTTTTTTCTGGGATGAGGACAATCAAAAAAAAGCATTGTTACTGCGAAAAACGCTGGCAAACAATGCGTATGTATACCGCGATGTTGAATGGCTGCTTGCGCATTTTAACGTTCAAGATCAATTTTCCCCGGAACTTTTTTTTGATATTGCAGCCGTGCTTGAAGAACAGAACATTGGCAGCGCTCCCAACTTTGCCGTTGTATCTGCTGAATTAACGCGGAAAACTCCTCTGTTCCTCTTTTTCTTTCCGGGGCCGCGCCCGATGAAGCAGCAGCACGAACCGTTTTTTAATCTGTTAAGACTCTGCGCGGCGGCCATCACCGAATGTTATTCTTCTGATGTAGAGGTGCTGTATCCAGATGTTATTAAAGATGCTGATGACTATACGTGTTTAAAAATGAAATACACTTTTTTTTGGCTTTGTAAAAATCCGCCTTCGTTTAACGAGGCTGTTAAGCCGTTCAAAAAAGAAAATGAAAGCCTGCGGCGCGAATCGATAGACTGTATTGCCGCAATATTTAAGGCCTATCAGCATAAAGGTGTTTATGATTCAGGATACAAAACAATTATGTTTCTTGAAAAACTTTACCAGGCATTCAAAATAAAAACTGAAGAACTCTACCGTAATTTGCACAACGAAGCCGCTGGAAGCAGCATTCCCAACGTACAGAAATTTGCGCTTGACAAACAAAAAATAAAAAGCCTGCGCAAGGATACGGAGCACGTAAGCAAATTGCTTTCCGGTATTTTTGCTGAAGACAGTCCGCCGCCTGTACCGAAGGCCGGATTGGATATCGCTCACAGAGCACTGCTCAAAACGCTGCTTAGTCAGGATCAATGGACGCGAGAGGCAGCCTCTGCGGCGGCGGCACAACATAAATTATCACTTGACGGTGCGGTCGAGATTATCAATGAAGCTTTTTTTGAATTTTTCGGTGCGGCGCTTATCGAGGAATCAGACACATATCTTGTGAATACCGAAATTCGTGGCAAACTTTGCGCACATGGTAAATTTATCTGAATTCAGTCAAGATGGGCGTTGTTTTTGCCGAAAATAAAAACGAAGGTCTGGTTTGTCAGAATTGATGAACGCTGCCTTGGAGGATGTGCATGAAGAGGTTGATGGGACTTATACCGGTACTTGTGATGTGTACCATGTGTTCGGGAAGTCCCGCCCCCAAAAGCGGCGCAATGCCGCCGGCTTACCGGCCCGCGTTTCTCGTTGGAGACCAGGTTTCCGTGGTCGGGGGAGAGTATGCCCAATCAGCAGGTACGGTAATCGAAGTTGATATGGACGCCGATGTTTACCGGGTTCGGCTTTCAGACCGCTCTAATCCTGTTTTTATTCGTTCAATTTTGCTGCGTAAGTACACAACGCCAAAATCTGAAGTGCTGCCGTCACGCGGTACCACCTCTATCCTTCCAACAATTCCGCCAAGACCGGCGCTCCCCTCAACCCCTCCGCCTTCTGCCGCTCCTGTGCAAGAAAAGCCGCGGACTGAAACAGGTTCGCTGGGCCGGCTTGCCGTGCTTCCCATCATTGGCCTTGAAGAATATGTTGCAGAAACACTTGCCTGGCATTTTGCCAACGAAGAAATGATAAACTCAAACTTTAGCGTTGTGCCAATTACGCCGCATATCCGCAAAAATGTTATGTCAGAAGAATCATACAGCGCAATATATAACGCCGGCGAAGATTTAAATGCCGATTATATTTTAACAAGTTTTGCGCGGGTCGTTGGATTTCAAAAAATATTTATAACGCAGATATTGAATGTCGAAACCCGCGAACAGCTCGCCGGAGATTTTAAAATATATGAAGATGTGCAGGATATTCCCACATTTTTCAGCATGATGTCCAAAAGAATTACCGGTGTAATCCGGCAGAAACCCTCTAACCTTCCCAAGCTTTCTGTTGAGCTTATGGCCGTCCCCCCCAATACCGCATTGAAAAACGATGCCGTCGTACTTACTCAGCTCTTTGCAATTACCATGGCGAACACAAATGCGTACAGCATCTTCCCGCGCAACGATCATATTGATGCTGCCATGCTTGATTATGAAACGCGGCGCACCACCGCGCAAAAAGTCTTTATCGATAAGGACAGCATTACCGCTGCTGATTTTGTACTTTCCAGCAAGATTGATATATTCGATACAAAAAATCAGATGCTTGCTGAAATCGTCGATATAAGCGGAAATGTGCTGCGCAAAGGAACGCATATTGATTTTGACAGCATCGAAGATATTCCTCGTCTTCTTGGACGGCTCGCTACGAATCTTACCGGCACGACAGCTTCGGGAAGACCGCAGACGGCCAGCGCAAATTAATTCGAAAGACCAAGGATTGGAGTGTTGATGACAAGAAGTTCCGGTAAAACAACGCTATCATCCAATAAGCATGACGCACGAATTCTTCTTGATTTTACTGAAGATGAAATGGAAGTGTATGGTGATTTTCTGCCTCCCACAACAGCAGGATTCCCTTTAAGCAAAGAATATGTAAATACCTTACTTGAACATTTTAAAATTGACTATGGCATCTGCTGGGATCATATTGAGAAAGCGATTAAAGAATGCACTGAAACCAATAGGCCGGTACGAAAAGTTCTTATTGCCCGTGGAGATATTCCTGTTGATGAAACAGCCGGTCATTTTTGCCTTGAACAAAATGTCCGCAAACCCGCGCCCCCCCGCTTTGAAGACAGCGACAAGACAAACTACCGTGCGTTTTCGCCGTTTATTGTTGTGCAGGCAAAGCAGGTACTGGCTGTTCTGCGCCCCGCGGTTGCCGGTATAGCAGGAAAGACTGTCCGCGGTAATGCTGTGCCGTTTAACAAAATGCCGGTAACACCGGTACGTGGCGGCAAAAACACCTCTACAGATGCTAGACATATCTACGCAGATGTAACAGGACATCTTATCATCAATAAGAATGTACTTGATGTTGAACCAGTCCTTACGGTGCGGGGCGCGGTAGGATATGCGACCGGTGATATTAATTTCCCCGGAGATGTAACGCTTGAAGGCCCTGTGAATGATGGTTTTAAGGTGCAGGTTGGCGGTTCGTTGAATGTACGGGAAACTCTCGATGCAACCGATATAATTGTGCAAAAAGATGTCATTATCAAGGGCGGTATGATAGGGCGCGGACGGGCATTAGTTAAAGTTTCTGGCGCGTTAAACGCCCGGTTTATCAGAAACTGCCGCCTTGCCTGCAAAAAAACAGTTACGATAAATACCGAGGTGATCAACTCAACCATTTATACGATGGAAAATGTTGTGGTAAGCGAAAAAGGAACGATTCTTGGCGGCGAAGTATTCGCATTCCATTCGTTGAGCGCAGGTTACATCGGGAAGGATAATACAACTCCGGTAAAAATTCACTTGGGCAGTGATTGGACACTCCGGCAAGAAATCGAAAATAACGAGAATCTAATGCGGCTTTTGACGGCAAAGATGGAAAAGATTGCCAGTTATCTTAGTTCAGAAAATCTTGATGCGGCAAAGTTCCAAAAAATAGAAGAAGTTCGCACACGGCTTACCGGGGAACTTTCCAAATGCCGAAGTAAAAAGGCTGAATTTGAAAAACGCTCTGTCGTCGATACCAAAGCGATGCTTGTCTGTGCCGGACAGATCGCCGCCGGTACTGTTGTTGAAATTTGCGGCGTTGAATTTCTTGTTGAAGAACCGCTGCGTCGCATCCGGCTGGCGCTGGACAGCACAAGCGGCAGCATTGCCGGTGTTCCGCTTTAAGATGCAGACTGCTGTGCCTAAATTATTTAGGCGGCGGCCCTAAAGCTTTTTCCCCGGATCTTCTTTAATGTGAATAAACCGGTAGTAAATTGCCGGATCGTAAATCTTTATTTTTAATTGAAGTTCTTGAATTTTGTTGGGGTCTTCGTTTGCGCGTTCATAATAATCCAAAAGCCAGATCAAATGATTCAACAAGCGCGGCAGGCACAAATCGCGGTCATCGCTGTTGGTGCGTACTTTATTTTCAAGTGCGAAGACGGCCTGATTCAGCTTGCCAAGTTCAACAAGTTTAAGTTCCCGTTTTACCGAAAAAACCCCTAGCAATGCGCCGTAAACTGGTATCCATTCAACAAGCGCCCCGCCGTTTATTCCCGCCTCCCGCACCGTTTTAACAAGTCCTGTTATCATTTCTGATTCTAGCACATTTACATCAATACCTTGCGGATCAACAAAAAATGCCTCGCGGAATAATACTTTTGCATTTTTAATTTCACCCATCAGAGCGTTTACATCGGCAAGTTCGGCAAGAGCAGCGCCGTCCTCTTGCCGGAAGCGCGCGGCATCCATAAGATAGTTCTGTGCGGCTTCAAAATTGCCAACGCCTTTATAACACCGGCCAATCCGCAAAAGCAACCCTGGATCATGCCGCAGCACCCCATCATCAAGAACAGCTTCAAAGGACTCCAGCGCCGTACCATACACAAAGTGCTGAACCGCATAACGGCACCGGTCAAAGTGCGGGCCTATCGTTTCCAAAAAAGCATAAAACGCGCCCCACTGTCCCATAATAAAGTAACCTTTGTCATAGTGAGTGGTAATTCCTTCCAGTGTAGCAAGCTTTTCAAGCCACCAGTTGATGCATTTTAGCGCATACAGTGTTTCAATGTCCTCGCAGTCAATACGCAGCGCCGATTCAAGCAAGGGGATTACTTCGTTTGCGTGTCCCGCTTTAAGCTCCGAAAGCGCCTCTCGAATCAGCGTATCTACACTGTATGTTCCACTTTGCGCCTCATTTGTTTGAACAAGCCCCCCATCCATAATATCAAGTGTTGCTCATTTCCTTAACAATTTCAAGCGGTCAGCAGAACTATACGCCGCCTCGTCAGACTGAGGTAAGACGGGACCCTCTACCCGTCAAGGGTGCAATCAAGTTATACTGAATACATGAATCTGATAATTTCCGGCTATGGGAAGATGGGAATGTTGCTTGAAGCACGGGCTCTTACACAAAGGCATAAGATCACCGCTATTGTTGATCCGCGCTTTCCGGGCAAACCAGGGCTAGGCGCCCCAATTTATGAATCTCTTAGTAAAGTTATGCTGGATAGCCGTCCCGTTGTAATTGATTTTTCCACGCCGTCAGCGGCGTTCAACAACATTGCCCAGGCGGTTGAACGGCAGCTTCCTATTGTTGTGGGGACAACCGGCTGGTATGACCGGCTTGATGAAGTCCGCACGCTTGTTACCCGGCATAATGGGGCGGTGCTTTACGCGCCCAATTTCTCGCTTGGCATAAATCTTTTTTCAAAAATAATCAGCTATGCCGCGGCACTGATAAATCAGTTTGAGGAATATGATGTTGGCGGTCTTGAGGCGCATCATAATCATAAGGCAGACAGCCCCTCTGGCACGGCAAAAGTTCTTGCGGAAGAGGTGCTCCGTGCGATGCCCCGTAAAAAACATGTTGTCTACGATAAACTTGACCGTCCTCCGGAAAAAGACGAACTGCATATTGCCAGTGTGCGCGTGGGCAGTGTTCCCGGCACACATACTATTTATTTTGATTCTGCAGATGATACTATTGAAATAGCCCATATTGCGCGAAGCCGGGATGCACTTGCAGCAGGCGCACTTACTGCTGCTGTCTGGCTTGAGCAAGCGAACAGAGCGGGGAAACGCGGAATATTTACGCTGGAGGATGTTGTATCATGTTAAAATTACGGGGTGCATGGACAGCTTTGGTTACACCGATGAAGCAATCGGGCGAGATTGATGTTGAAAATTGGCGGGAACTTATCCGCCGGCAGATTGCAGCGGGCATTGATGGAATTGTACCGATAGGTACTACTGGCGAAACACCAACGCTTGACGAGGCCGAAGAAGAAGAACTGATACGCATCGCCGTCAATGAAGCGGCGGGGCAGGTGCCGGTGATGGTGGGCACAGGATCAAATTCAACAAAACACGCCACCGCCTACTGTGAACGGGCAAAACGGCTTGGCGCGGATATGGCTTTGGTTGTAACACCCTACTACAATAAACCTAACGACTCAGGACTTATCCGGCATTTTGAGGCCGTTGGCGAAATTGGCCTTCCTATTGTGATTTATAACATTGCCGGACGAACAGGGCGGAATATTCCCACAGCACTTATGATGAAGCTTGCTGAAATTCCTGCTGTTGTTGGCGTTAAAGAAGCGTCTGGCGATATAAATCAGATGGGCGAAGTACTCCGTCTTGTTCGCGCACAGCGGCGGGCACAGGGTAAAGATTTTGCAGTTCTTTCCGGTGACGATGGACTGACGCTGCCGCTTATGGCACTGGGCGGAGACGGGGTTATTTCGGTTATATCAAATTTGGTTCCAGACCGTGTTGCAGCGCTTACTAACGCCGCGTTAAAGGGCGATTTTGAGGCTGCACGCGCTATTCATTTTGAACTTTTACCGTTTATTCATGCAGCATTTATTGAAACTAATCCTGTTCCCATCAAGTATGCGCTCAACTTTGCAGGATTTTCTGCTGGGCCCTGCCGGCTTCCGCTTGGTGAACTTTCCGCAGAAAACCGGCGCGTCATCGAACACGAAATCCGGATGTTGGGGATGGTCGCGTAGTGTTCCGCAGGGCGGTGCCTCGTTACGGTATTTTACTTGCCGTGCTTTTGACGGCCTGCACACGGGCACAGCCGTCTATTGAATTTGGAACAATGCGGCTGGTCTGGCAGCAGGTTGATTCTGTTTTGACACCGACATTGATTTTTTTTGTTATGGCAAGTGATCCTGACGGTGCGGAAGACCTTGAGGAACTGCGTCTGTATCATGACGATGACGGACTTCTTTGGCGCTTTACCTCGGATAACTGGCAGCGGCTTGAAGAATCTGGAAAGACCTGGATTGGCAGCAAAATGCTCCGTATGCCGCAGGGCGAAAGTTTCCCTTCCGGGCAGTATCGCGCGGTGGTCATCGATAAAGCCGGCGAACAGGGAGAAAAAACGTTTGGTTTTGAAATGCCCGCAGACAGCAAATACCGCTTCCCCCGCCTGAGTGTAGCCGAGGGGAACTATTCGGTTACATCAGATTATCCTGAAAATTATCTTCTCTGTTATCACAGCGATGGTGCATTTCGCAGTCTTCTTAAACTTGATTCGAAGAATGGCACAATACTGTCGCTCCGTCTTTCTGCCGATGTCAGCAGTATTGCGCTCTGGGCTGATGATCAAACAAATGTACTTTCGGCACTTACCGCTCAAGTAAATGTGCGCTAAGAATCCGGTTTTTGCCAACAAGAGTTTTGTGCTGCGCGGCGGCAGAATGAGCGATGCGCAAAAACGCATGTATGATGCATTAAAAGAGCACTTGTGTATTCCCTATGCGCCGGAACCTGTTGATTTTGCCGCACTGTTTCGAAACAGCAATCCTGTTGTTTGTGAAATTGGGTTTGGCATGGGGAGCGCGACCGCAGCACTTGCACAGGCACATCCAGATATAAACTATGTTGGAATTGAAGTTTACAAAGCAGGCGTAGGAAAGCTGTTGTGGGAAATCGAGCGCGCCGCATTATGCAACATCAGAATTATTGAACATGATGCTGTTGAGGTCTTTCGTGACATGATAAGCGACAAAACGCTTGCCGGTATTCATATTTTTTTCCCGGATCCCTGGCCCAAAAAACGCCACCACAAACGCCGGCTTGTTCAGAGGCCGTTCACGGATCTTTTGACAAACAAACTGCATCCCGGCGCGTATCTGTATATGGTTACCGATTGGAGGGGCTATGCGGAAGAAGCACAAGCTGAATTAAATGCGACAGAGGGCCTTGCTAACCCTTATGCCGGTTTTGCGCCGCCGCTGAACTGGCGCCCCGAAACAAAATTTGAACGAAAAGGCCGCGCAAAAAATCATTCAATATTCGAGCTTTACTATACAAACAATCTGCCGCAAGTACAGGTATAATTGGAATTGCCCAAAGCCCCGCCCGGCTGCCCGCCGGCGGCGCGAAGCGCCCGCCGCCGCCGGCCTGTTGCAGCCTGCTTGACAAACCGCTTGAGCCGTGGTATATTACACTGAAAACTTAGTTTGAAATAAGGAGACCTTTATGAAAACGCTAAAATCCACCTCCATGGAAGCCGGGCGGAGCG
>JAITHM010000141.1 GCA_031279965.1 Spirochaetaceae bacterium | reverse complement strand
GCTGGAAACATATTATTATTCTCAAGATGCTGAACTGCGTACTGCCTTAAAAGTGCTTGGAGGCAGCTAAAATAGAACATGACCTATCGTTGCCCGGGAACGGAAAATATCAGAACACCGTC
Organism: Spirochaetaceae bacterium; assembly: GCA_031279965.1. GTDB lineage: Bacteria > Spirochaetota > Spirochaetia > Treponematales > Breznakiellaceae > JAIRPU01. The sequence continues at coordinate 27,646 of JAITHM010000141.1, read as the reverse complement.
ACTTACCACGAAAATTTGTCCTGTCTGTGGCGGCGAGATCGATCTTTTTTCGATTGACATGCAGGCAGTTTGTGAAAAATGCGGCTTTATCGCCTATAATGATACCAAAACCTGCCTTAAATGGTGCAAATTTGCCCGCGAATGTGTTGGCGATGAAATCTACGAACGGTTTATGGCAGATTCCCAGCAGCCCTCACAGGAAAATTAAGTCGCTTTAAGCCTTCCGGCATTGCTTCAAAGGAGGATGGCTGGTTAGAAATCTTCTTTGTCGGGTTTTTGGCGGCGGGTGCGGGGGCAGTTGGCGCAGGAATCGTTGGCTTTGATGTGCAGTCCGGGATTACGTGCGCTAACACGGGTGTTTTCCGGTACAGACTCTGTAATGAATGCATTGCTTCCAATAACAACACCTTCGCCTATCACAGTAGTGCCGCCTAATATTGATGCGCCTGAATACACGGTAACGTTATTTTCGATGGTTGGGTGCCGCTTAACCGATTTAAGAGTTTGCCCATCACGAGTTGATAACGCTCCCAATGTAACTCCCTGGTAGATCTTAACATGATTGCCAATTACTGTTGTCTCACCAATGACTATTCCAGTTCCATGGTCGATAAAAAAATGATGGCCTATCGCCGCTCCGGGGTGAATGTCAATCCCGGTAACACTATGGGCATGTTCGGTCATAATGCGCGGTATCAGCGGAATATTCAGCTTATAGATCTCGTGGGCAAGGCGGTATACCATTATTGCATAGATTCCGGGATACGATGAGATGATTTCATCCTTGCTAAAAGCTGCCGGGTCGCCATCGAATGTCGCATCAACATCCGTGGCAAGCAGCTTACGCACATCACAGAGTTTTGAAAGAAACATCAACACTAATTCGCCGGTTGTATGGTGTGCATCCGGCGCAGCAGTGCCGCCAGACCAATGCTGGAGCGCTTTTTCAATTTGACCGCCAAGATCATAGCATATTTCTTCAATAAGCTCTCCGGTATGATATTCAATAAAATTCGTGGCAATATTTTTTTTGCCAAAATATCCGGGGAACATCAACTGGCGGAGCTTGTCAATTGTTTCGATAATTACCGAGCGGTTTAACTGATAGGCAAAATCAAAGTGTATTGTTTCGCTCAGTTCGTTGTAACTTGCAACAAGCTGCTTGATGAGCGCCGCCATATCAGTTCCGCTTATGATCTTCATCCAGTTGAATTTTCCCGGTGCGGTTACGGGCAATTGATCATGATTTTGACGTCAGATTCGGGTAATGTTGCCGCATATTCAAATGCCGCCACCGCATCATTGAATGTATATTCCTTCGTGATAAGCGGCTTAACATTGAGTTTGCCGCTGGCTATCATGTTGATGACACGGGGAAAAACATTTACATAGCGGAATATTGTTTCAATGCTTAATTCTTTTGCCTGCATTGCGACAACATCAAAGGGAACCGGCGCGGAAGGCATGCCAATAAGCACCATGCGTCCTCCAGGAACAAGATAATCACAGATTTTTTCGTATACTTTCGCCGCGCCGCTTGCCTCAAACACAATATCAACACCGCGCAGCCCCGCGTCTGTTAACACGCTAAGAGGGTCTGTCTTGGTAAGGTCAATCACCGTAAGTTTATCGGCATAGTGTTTGTTGATAAAGTCGAGTTTTGGCTTTTTCACATCAGCGACATAAACCGTTGAACAACCGGCGGACGCGGCGGCAAGCGCACTTACAATACCGATGGTACCCGCACCAAAAACCAATGCGGTATCACCAGGACGTATCGCCGCTTTTTTTGCCGAATAAACACCAATGGCAATTGGCTCGGCAAGCGCCCCTTCGTGAAACGACACATTATCCGGCAGCTTGAACGTAAGATTTGCCGGATGAATAACCGATTCACACAAACATCCATGAATAGGCGGCGTCGCCCAAAAACGCACTGCCGGATCAAGGTTATACATACCTTGAAGCGTCTCGATACTGCGGTAATCGGGAATGCCTGGCTCCATGCAAACACGGTCGCCAACTGCAAGCCCGCGTACCTTTGAACCGGTTTCAATAATGATGCCGGATGCTTCGTGCCCCAACACCATCGGGCTGTTTACAACAAAGTTCCCGATGCGGCCTTCACGGTAATAGTGCACATCGCTTCCACAAATACCAACGGCATGCGGTTTTATTCGTACATCCTCTGGCCCCAGCGCTCCGTCAAGAGCTATATCGCGCACCGTAATTTTACCTTTTTGTTCCAATACAACTGCCTTCATTCCTGGTCTCCTTGTACTTCACTATACCCTTCCGGCATGTTCCCGTCAACGCCGCTGATAAAACGGAGATGCCTTGCGCTAACTAAATATTCCAGTCGAAGAGGGCGATTGTTAGATCGTATAAGATCTTGTCGTAAAGGCCCTTATAAAAATCAAAACAGAGTATCTTGATGCCCACGCCCAGCGCAAGGCCAACATTAAAGTTCAAATCGCCATGGACATTAAATTGGCTAAAATTCTCCTTCGCTGTTACAGTAATAGGGAGTCCGGTTTCCGCGGGAACCTTCGCCCAGATAATCCCATATGCCCCAAACGATGGCGTTATCGTTATATAGGGCTTTATCACCGTTTTAAGAGTTATTGTGAATTTATCGTCAAAGGTATTTTTAAACCCGGCGTAGGCTATTGTCTGATTATACTTTGAGTGGCTTTCATACGAATCGACATTAAGTCCCCAAGGAATAGACATATATTTTTTGGGCCAGGGCCAGATACAAATACGTTTGTAATTAACGCTGTAGTTAATGCCGCCGGTCACTTTGCCGCCGTAAAAACCGGTATAACCGGCAAACAGCGAGCGGTCTTCGATAACTTCAACGGTTAAATCTATATTAAATTTAATGGGGAGCTGCACCTGGATAACGACGGGGCCGGCGGCATATACACTGTCGTATTTGTAGATTTCAAGACCGGCTCCTAGAAGTTTGGGCAGCGTTACACTCACATCTGTGTCAATTTCCATTTGCAAAAATACTGCCGCGCCAACGCTTATTTCTACCTTGCCGTTATGATGTTGCCCTCCGCCTGAAAGCCCCAGTGCGACAAGCGTTTTCATATTGTTAAGTGATTCATAAAATTTAGTCCGCTTGTTTTGCGGAATTATATTTCCTCCGCCATATTCAATTTTATTGAAAATTATATCTTTTAGTGTTTTTACCAAGTCTTTTTCAACAATCAATTTGAATTCTTTTTCAAATTCGCTGCGGGCGCTTGATTTTTTGTCAAGATAATTCTGATACTGCGGTGCAACACCGGTTATTTTACGCTCTACAGACAGAGATGCCTCGTTAGCATCAACAGTGCGCGCGGAGTCTCCCACAGAAGATGCTGTATTGCGTATTACCAGCGAGGCGGCTGGTATCGCCGTGCTTAACTCTGCCGGGTTTGCCTGCGCTTCAAGTACATAGCGGTGCATGCCGGAAACAGCCAGCGCACTGCGGAGTATATTCCGGTAGACGAATTTACGGTAAGATACGTAGCTGGAATCAGGATTGCCGGTATCGTTCAAAGAGCCGGCATCATTGTCTACATTAAGTGTTGCTTGATTAAGGGATGAACGAAAATTGCCGTCGGCTATCGCCGCGTTAAGAAAGGCTATAACAGCCGGTAACGCTGAGGTCTCTGCACTAATAACGCCAACAGTGTTCGGGTTGTAATCGTTTGTAAATATGGATATGAGCGCGGTCTTAAACGCTACGAATTCAGTATCGTCTGCGTCCGCGTCAACAAAATACGGAATATCCTCTGCGGTAAAGTCGGCGATGCCTTCAAGCGCGCTATTTATCGTGCTCTCATTGCCGCTCTCACTGGAGCCGCCATTATTACCGGCATCCGGCACGGGTCTGTTCAGTTTTGTCCACGACACTTCCTGTGTTGGGTTAACCTGCTCTGGGTTGGGTTCGCCTTTGTAGTAATAGTAGTCGCCGGTAAGGTTATCAATAATATAATCGCCTTTAACAAGCGAAGTAACTGTCGTTGGGCGTGCAGCCTGCAAACTACCTGCCGGCCTTTCAACCACCTGCCATGTTGTGCCTTCTTGGCCAACCACAACGCCGTTGCTCTGTACTATTCCTCGCATTACAGAGCTTTGGGCGGGCGGCCTTGCCACCTCTAGCACCGTATCGAGTACAATATTTGAATTAAGACCTTCACCTGAGTGCATGTGGAATCCGTTTTCCATCTGACGCAGACTGTAAATCCACGCTCCCGAAGGGTTTATACCGGTAAGTCCGCCGGGATATTGGCTTTGTGAATATTGTGATTCAAGCACCGAGAACATTGTTGTATGTGTTGTTTTTACGGCACCGGTTTCTATTACAGGAGCTGTCTGCTTTGTAACAAATTTAAGATACCGTGAATCCGTCCGTATTCCCGGGCGAAATTGATCCGGCGGTGTCCATGCCATGTCTGCTACACCGTCGTGGTTTAAGTCCGCCTTGTATTCCGGCATTGCATCCTGTAATTCGTCTATGCTGTCTGTGTAGGTTTTGAGTGTCCATGTTTCCCATGGCAACGGAATTCCGCCGACAGCGCTGTACGGCTGATATGTAAAGGTAATGGAATCCTTATCGCAGCTTTCAACTCTGATCGTGCCGTACTGTGCCGGCACTTCAGGATTTTCAACATTGCTTAAACGCACACCCACAAAAATACCGGGCCTCAGGTGCGTAAGTGCCGCGGCTTCATCCGCATTCCAAAGTACCGAGCCGCTCATATAGCCGCGCCCTTCAACCATCTCCGAAAACGACAGCGTTCCCAGAGAAATCGTTTTTCCCGAACTGCTATGGATCGGATTCGCGCACGAACCAAGTCCAAGCACGCATAGAATTGCCAATCCAGCATAGCGCAGTAATTTTTTTTGCATGATTTACTCCTTGTTTAATTTGTGGGGTGTCCTAGACGGCAAAAGCCGCAAACCCAGTACAACTTTAGACTGAAACGCACTGTGTTCAACACTAAAGGCTGTATCCCGCACGGTATCCGCTGGGGAGTAACCTTGCACGCCCGTTTCAACAATTCCTTGTTTAAGCATTATTCCTTCAAATTCAAGTGCACAGAAAAACGACAGATAGGTGAAAGACGCAGGGTAAAACGCGAATTCAACACCGCCGCCGCCGCCCCAACTGCCGCCTTCATTCCAGGTAAAATAATAAATCGTGTTGGTGGGATAGTTATCTACCACAGCAGTCTGCGCCCAGATATACGGATACACAAAGCCGTTGATGCCCGCACTGAACTGCGGATGGAAGTGCCACAGCGCCGAGAACGTAACAACAGGCATAAGATTTGTTTCAGTAAAATGCCAGTGCGTGCCAGAAAAATTGAATTTGTTATGACCAGCTTCTACACTGCCATCTAGGGCATCGGCGCGGATAAGCTGATATATAAAATCTGCGCGGGGGACAAGTACCAGCGCCCCGTTAAGCAATTTAAATTCATAACCCGCACCGATGTTTAACGCAAGACGCTCCCGCGACACAGTATTGTGCGTGTATTTCGCCTTCATAGCCATGTCATCAATTTTAATTGTGCCGCTTAAAATATTGATGCCAGAAAGTACACCGGCGAAGGCGCGGAAATCACCTGCCCGGAATACACCGTCCAACGAAAGAAAAGGAACCCCCAACGAAGTTAACGCAAAGACAACCTCTTCTTCTCCATTGTAAAAAACGGAATCGTCCATGCTGCGAAAAAAAACGCCGGTTTGTACATCAAGGCCAAAGCTGGTCTCAAGCGCCGACAACGGCCACGCCGCCAGAACAAAGACCAGCGTTACATGGGCGGGGGTCATGCGGCGGAACCAGGCATGGTGCCTCCTCCACTGTATGGGGGGGGGGCAGATATCTTCTGCATCATTTTTACTCCTTTGTTATGCTGAGGCAGCCGATACTTCTAAAATTTTACAGTATTCATCAAGTGCGTCATCGCCCGAATTGCCCGAAAGTGCCTGTTTAGTCAGCACTTTGCCCAACTGTACGCCTTCCTGATCAAAACTATTAAGATTCCAGATAAATCCCTGAAACATAACTTTATTTTCAAAGTGAGCAAGCAATGCGCCCAGCGCGCCAGGAACAAGCCGGTGCCCGTGAATAAGGCTTGACGGCCTGCCGCCCTTGAATGTCTTGTTCGGGTTTGCATCAGCTTTACCTTTGGCAAAGGCAACGATCTGAGCGGCAAGATTCGCCTTCAATTTAGCTTGACTATTCGAACCATCAACATCAATATCCTGATCGCGCTGACTCGTATTAAATCCAATGAACTGAAGCGGTATAATGTCGCTTCCCTGATGGAGGAGCTGATAGAATGAGTGCTGCCCATTGGTACCAGGCTCTCCAAAAATCACCGGCCCGGTAGGATACTTTACCGGCTTGCCCGCACGGTTCACCTGCTTTCCGTTTGATTCCATATCAAGCTGCTGAAGGTGCGCCGGAAAGCGGATAAGCGCCTGACTGTACGGCAGCACTGCCGTGGCTGGATACCCCAAACAGTTTCGCTCCCATACACCAATGAGCGCGTCAAGCAGCGCGGCGTTATTATGAATATTACCCACCAGCGCGGCTTTATCCGCTTCGTGTGCTCCGGTTAGAATCGCCTTAAAAGTATCACCGCCAAAGGCAAGCGAGAGCACCACACCGCCCACTGCCGATGTCGCCGAATACCGGCCTCCGATGTAATCATCAATATAAAATGAATCAAGGTAGTTTTTGTTGTTGGCGAGCGGGCTTGTTTCACTCGTTACCGCAACAAGATGTTTGCAGGGATCAAGCTTGGCCTTGTTCAAACAGGCTTTGACAAAAAGTTCGTTGGCAAGGGTTTCCTGCGTGGTGCCGCTCTTTGAAACAAGCACAAACAGGGTCTCTTCAAGATTTACCGACGCAATAACCGCCGCGCCGTCATCCGGATCAACATTCGAAATAAAGGCCGCCTTCATTTTGTGCCGCCCCTCCCGCGTGGCCCATCCTTCCATCGCAAGATACAGCGCACGCGGCCCCAGATCTGACCCGCCTATGCCGATTTGAACAACCTGGGTAAATTTACGCCCCGATGCGCCTGTATGAACTCCCGCATGTACTGCCTGGGCAAACGCTAAAATCCGTTCAAGTTCATTTTTGTAAAACTCTCCCAGATTTTTACCCTTTTCGATAACAGGCTTTCCCAGTTGCCCGCGGAGCAGATGATGAAGCACTTTGCGTTTTTCGCCCGTATTTACCACGTCGCCATCAAGCAGCGCCTGATACTTTGCAACAAGCTCCTGTTCGTCAGCAAGTTCCTGGAGCGCGGCAAGCACATCAGGAGAAACTTTTTTGGCTGCCCAGTTATATTTGAGTCCTGCGGCAATGGGCGTAGAACTTCCCCGGATGCGAATCGCATCCAATGCATCAGAACCCCCTGCTTTATTGATCTTTTTTGCAAGTTTAAGCAGCTTTTTATACGAAGCTGTCTTGTCTAAATTGATAAACCTCATCCGAACCTCCGCATAGTAAAAATACTACATTTGATTTCTTCGCGCAAGACCGATTTTTCCGGCGGGCGCTTTTGACCGAAAAGGCAGTGCTCTAAATATCAATAAATTGGGAGGGAATATGGTTGATGTTCACGCATGTAACTTACAGGGCCGCCGCCGCTGCCACTTTTTGTTGAAGTATCTGATAAAGTAATTGTACAGTTGAAGAAGTATATCTTCTCGCCCGAGTAGTCGTATATGTTGAAACCTTTTACGGTACAAGGCTCTGAAGAAGACTGAGCGGCGAGTGTGATTGCGGGAGAGCAGTCAATTATCTTTAATAGTTTCTTTTCGTTGGTATTTGGATTTTGATCAAAAAACTCAATCTTTGTGATGCCGGTGATAGAATTAGAAGTCTCATTCTCGATCTTTAATAAAAGTGAACTCATGTGTCCTCCTCCGCGCCGCCAAGCCTGACGTAAGTACCCCGCCGTCTGCGGCAGGTACCGTATCGCGGCCCGAAGTCCCCGGCCCCTGCCCCCCGAAACCCGGCCCCTGCGTCCGGGCAGACCTCTCCCCTAAACTAAGCCCGATGCCTGGTAAAAGGGCGAATTCAATGTGTGTGTGTGTGTGTGTGTGTGTGTGTGTGTGTGTGTGTGTTCGGCAGCTCGCCGGCTAAACTTGAGGGAAAATGCGCTCTGTTGTGCTTCCATGGTTCACCGCCTGTTTTCATACTGGAAGCAGGGTGTCACAGGGTGGTGGGTTTTGTCAAGAGGGCGCATTGCCCGCCCATTAATACATCCGCGCTGTAGTTGACAGTTTTCACAGAATGTGATATTGTCACTTTGTTTGAATAGTGAATGTGAAAAGAGGGCGGTTGCAGTCCTCTTTTTTTTTGGAGCGGCGTGATGCTGTGGAAGAAGGAGCGAAAAGACGGTGGGGCTGAGCTGGAGCTTGCCCTGGAGCCGGTTGCGAAAGGGCTTGGGCTTTCGCTGGTAGAGCTGATTGTGTCGCGGCACCGCGGCACAGTGCATGTCCGGGCGGTTGTTTTTAAGCGAGAAGGCGTAGGAATTGATGATTGTTCTCGCTTTCACCGGGCAATTACACCGCGGCTTGAACTTGCCTTTGGGGAAGCGGAGCTTTCGATTGAGGTATCAAGTCCAGGTATTGACCGGCTTATTCGTGATGGCGCGGAGTTTGTTCATTATATTGGTTGCCCAATAAAATGGTATAATGTGGAACTCGCAGACTGGAGTTACGGCATTGTGGAACGTGTAACAGAAACGTTTATTGAAATAAAGGGGATAGACAGAATGGAAACTTTAACGTATGAACGCATCGCAAAAGCGAAGCTTGATTCAAAGGCGGCGGAGTGATGGCTACAGACGTATCGGAAGCACTCGAACAGTTTGTTCAGGAGCGCAACATCAGCGAAGAGCTCGCGTTGCAGATCGTTGAGAACACGATACTTGCCGCCTACAAACGGAAATTCGGTTCAAGCGAGAACGCGGTGGTCCGGTTTGATGACGGCAACCGGCATGTTACGATATTTGCCAAGAAACAAGTTGTTGACGGCGTGTATGACCCTGTTACTGAAATTGAACTTGAAGAAGCAAAAAAGTTTGAACCAGAGACTGAAGAAGGAGACGAGATTCTTATTGAACTTGATCCGCGGGATTTTGGCCGCTTGTCCGTACAAAGCGCCAAGCAGACGGTGCATCAAAATTCGCGTGAAATACGCAAAGACAGCCTTTATTCTGAATACAAAGATAAAGAAGGCGATATTATCATCGGCTATTACCAACGCGAACGGACCGGAACCATTTATGTCGATTTAGGAAAGATTGAAGGCGTACTGCCCAAAAAATTTCAGTCGCCGCGGGAAATTTATCACGTTAATGACCGTATCAAGGCATTGATACACAAAGTAGAAAAAACGCAGACAGGGCTTTCTGTCGTGCTGTCACGGACTCATACTGAATTTGTGCGGGCAATTTTCGAGATGGAAGTTCCTGAAGTTTACGATAAAACCATCGAAATTCATAAAATTGTTCGTGAGCCGGGGTACCGGACAAAGCTTGCCGTGTATTCAACAAACAAAGATGTAGATCCGGTTGGCTCGTGTGTCGGCCCCAAAGGGGCGCGTATCCAGGCAATAATACGGGAACTAGAAGGCGAAAAGATCGATATACTCAAATACGATACCAATCCCGAGGCTTTTATCAAGAACGCCCTCTCTCCGGCAGAGGTCAAAGATGTATATATTCTTGATGAAGCAACACACCGTGCGCTTGCGATTGTTGCCGAAAATCAGCTTTCGCTTGCCATTGGCAAACAGGGGCTTAATGTCCGGCTTGCCAACCGGCTTGTGGATTGGAATATTGATGTTAAGACAGTAGCTCAGTTCGAAGAAATGGATGTATCGGCGGAGACCAGACGTGCTGTTCAACGGCTTTTTGGCGAGGATGAAGAAGAGATTACCCGCCTTGCCGAGCTCCCGGGCGTAGATATAACCGTTGTCAACATCTTGCTTGAAAATGGCATTGATCTTATTGAAGACTTCTTTGCGGCGGAAGAAGACGGGCGGCTTACCGCGCTCGATGCACTCACTGCAGAGCAAAAAGAATCAATACATACGCTTATTGCCGAGTGCGAAGTAGACGAAACAACAGAAGAAGGAAGTGAAGAAAGCGAGGAAAGCAGCGCCGGAATTGTTGAGGAAGGCGAAGCGGAAAAAGAAAGCGAAGAAGAAGAAGTTTATGAATGTCCTGAATGTGGCGCGGCCATTACTATCGACATGTCCCGCTGTCCGAACTGCGGCGTAGAACTTAGCTTTGAATACGAGGAAGAATAAGGAGTATATTACGGATAACGAAGCGACCCAGAAACCCAAAACGGAACTCATTAAAAAGCCGAAGGAATCGCTTGCGGCGCCGGGCGAAAAAGCGCGCGTCTTTACCAAAAAGACGGCGGCAGGCGAGGTTAAGGCGGAAGATGCGGATGATCAGGCTCAGGCCGAAGACGATGCGGCGAAAAGTGCAAAGCCGCGTAAGAAAGTAGTCGTTACTCTCAAAGTCCGAAAAAAATCAGACGGGGGAAGTCTCCCCCCCGCTTCAGCCGCCGCGGCGGCTTCCGCTTCCCCCTCTGCGGGGGATACCCCCGCAACGCCCCCGTTTGTGCCGGAAGATGCACCAAATACGGTGGATAAAGCGCCCGAAACACGCGAAATCTCTATAGAGAACAAACCTGGAGTGGTAGAACCGTCTTCACAGACGGCCTCTTCAAGACCTCCGTCAGAGACGGCGGCCCGGAACGAATCCGAAGTTGGCGGAAATGCGCCGGCGGCAGAACGGCCGCCGGTAAAGGCTTCTACTCCGTGGACTGTTTCACAGCGTCCTGCGGTTCAGGTAGGCAAGGTTGGGGGAAAGTTTGTCGGGCCGCGCCGCCCTGATGATAAGCCCTACGGCGAAAAGCGGGGGGATGCGGGTAAGCCAGGCGAAAAACGCAATTTCCGCAATGACGGCGGCGGTGGCTTTAGGCGGCAGAATTTTAACGGGCCGCATCCGGCGGGCGGCAACTTTGGACAGGGGGGCTGGAACCGGCAAGGAAATTTCGCAGGTGGCAGGCCGCCTGTAGGTGGACGCCCGCCTCTGGGTGGTCGGCCAGCTGCCGGCGGCAGACCAGTGGTGGGTGGACGGCCCCCTCCCCGCGGCGCGGGTGGTATGGCAGTGCCGCCGCCTGCGGCTGATAAAGGTGCGGCAAAACGCTCTTTTAAGGCGAAGAAGCCTGCTTACCAACGGCGCGACAAAGAAATCGAAATGGAAGAAAAACTCCTTCAAACGAAGAAACGGACGGCTCAAATTGCTAATCCGGTTCCCAAGTCGATTGATATTATGGAGATTGTTACCATTTCTGAACTTGCCCGTAAAATGAACCTTAAAGCATCTGACCTTATCCAAAAATTGATGAGTATGGGACAGATGGTCACCATAAACCAGCAGATTGATTCTGATACGGCAGCAATACTTGCGGCAGAATTTGGCGCGGATGTAAAGATCGTCAATCTTTACGAAGAAACACTCATCGAGACAGAAACAGACGATGAAAACGCGATGACACCGCGCCCTCCGGTTGTAACCGTAATGGGACATGTTGATCATGGTAAAACGAAACTTCTTGACGCGATACGAAGCGCTGATGTCGCCTCTGGAGAGGCAGGCGGCATTACCCAGCATATTGGCGCGTATATGGTAGAAACAGCTCATGGTAACATTACCTTTTTAGATACTCCCGGTCACGAGGCATTTACACGGATGCGTTCACGTGGTGCGCAGGTTACCGATATTGTTGTCCTTGTTGTTGCTGCCGATGACGGCGTTATGCCTCAAACCATCGAAGCGATTAATCATGCGAAGGAAGCTGCCGTACCCATTATCGTTGCCGTCAATAAAATTGATAAACCGGAAGCAAACATTGATAAAGTAAAAAGTCAACTTTCAGAATTGGGACTCCAGCCAGAGGAATGGGGCGGGCAGACAATGTTTGTGCCTATTTCAGCCCTTAAGAAAGAAGGCATTCCAAGTCTTATTGAAGCCATACTTCTTCAGGCAGAAATTCTTGATCTTAAAGCAGATTATAATCGCCGTGCTGAGGGCAAGATTCTTGAATCACGTATTGATCAAGGCAGAGGTATTGTAGCAAGCATTTTGATTGAAAAGGGAACGCTTGAAGTAGGCGATTCATTTGTAGCGGGAATTTGGCCTGGAAAAGTGCGTGCGCTTTTTAATGACAAAGGAGTCAAAGTTGGCTATGCAACGCCGTCTATGCCGGTTGAGGTTCTTGGATTTGAAGGCATCCCCAATGCCGGTGATCCTCTTCAAGTTGTTGATGACGAGAAAACAGCGCGGGGGTATTCGAACAAACGCCAGGAACTTAAACGTTTTGAAGATGCTAAAAACATCCGCAAAATCACCCTTGACAACCTGTATGATACCATAAGCGATGGTGCGATTGCCGAGCTTAAAGTAATTATTAAAGGTGATGTGCAAGGTTCGGTTGAAGCGCTTAAATCCAGTCTTGAAAAGCTTTCCACCAAAGAGGTGCGGCTTAATGTCATACAGGCGCTTCCCGGTGCGATTAATGAAGGTGATGTTGATCTTGCCATCGCATCCAACGCAATATTGATAGGATTTAATGTGCGGCCAACACCAAAGGCAAAAGCGCTTGCCGATCAGGAAAAAGTCGATATACGCAAGTATACTATCATTTATCGTGTAGTCGAAGAGATGCAGCAAGCCCTTGAAGGACTCTTAAAGCCTGACACTAAAGAAGAAATTATTGCCCAGGTTGAGGTGCGCAAAGTCTTCCGCATCTCAAAAGTTGGCGTGATAGCCGGATGTTTTGTCCAGACAGGAACAGTAAAGCGAGGTGCAAGCATCAATGTGATACGCGATGACATTATCGTATACACAGGGAAGATAGGATCACTTCGCCGTATTAAAGATGATGTTAAAGAGGTTGCCGCTGGGTATGAATGCGGCATTAATATTGAAGGTTTTGAAGAAATTCATGAAGGTGATCAGCTTGAAGTATTCGAGATTATTGAAATCGCCCGTAAATTATCTGACGCTTAAAAACGTTTGAGCAAAGAATAAATCGCCTCAAGAAGCGCATCAATATCAGCGCTTGTCGTACTCCAGCCCTGGGAAATGCGGATAGATTCAAAGGTGCGTGTTTGAGGAATACCCATCGCGTCAAGAACAGGGCGTTTTTTTTCACTGGAAGAGCACGCGGAACTGGTCGAAACAGCAAAACCCTCATCGTCAAGCACGCGTACGATAACCTCGCCGCTTAGCCCCATAAATGCTGTTTGCAGGATATAAGGCGAAAACCGGCTGTCGTACACGCGGCGGTCTTCGGGAATAATGACACAGCGTTTATGAGAGGTAAGGCCGGTAATAAGCTGTGCCATGCGGTCTTCCGCGCTTGTATCCGGTGTGCGCTGTTCAAGACAGGCGGCAAAGCCCAATGCCCCGGCAACATTTTCCGTGCCTGGCCGTATACCTCGTTCCTGGAGTCCTCCTGAAATGAGCGGTTCAAGGGGGGATTTAAGGTAAAGAAGACCGATACCGCGTGGCCCGCCAAGTTTATGCGCGGCAAACGAAGCAGAGTCGACATCAAATTCAGTCAAAGAAAAAGGAATTTTTCCGGCTGATTGCACCATATCGCAGTGAAAACGAAGTTTCTCGCCGGCTTGCTTCCGGGCAGTGCGGACAAGGGTGGGTACATCGGCGAGAGCTCCAGTTTCATTGTTTACATGCATGATTGCGGCAAGATGTGTTTTGGGCTGCTTGTCAAAGGCTTTTCGGAGTGTTTCGGGCGAAACCGCTCCCCAGCGTTCAACACCAATAGTTTCTACGGGAATACCAAACGCGGCAAGTTGAGGAAGGTTTGCCCGTATTGAAGGATGTTCCGTTGCACCAACAAGGATGCTTCCCTGTGATTTTTTAAGACGGCGAAGCGGGGCAAACAGCGCTATTGTATTGGCCTCGGTACCGCCGGATGTCCAAAAAAGCTGTTCAGCCTTTACTCCCAATACGGATGCCGCACGCGCCCGCGCTTCTTCAAGTGCGGCATGTGCTCTCCGGCCTTCCAAATGGCGCGATGACGGATTCCCAAAAGGAACCGCGGAGAGGGGGGAGGGGCTGTCGGGGGCTGTCGCCGCCCAATCAAAATAGCGGCGTATCATCAGCACCGCCGTGATAACGCGAAAAAAAGTTTGACAAGATCAACGGCTTCGGCAGTATCATGTACGCGGATCATGTGGGCGCCCTTCAAAAGGGCGAATGCATTTGCGGTAATGGTTCCGGCAAGGCGGTCTTCAGTAGTTCGTCCGGTAATTTCCCCGATAAAACGTTTGCGCGAAAGAGCCATCAAAGTAAAATAGCCAAGCGCGGTAATCGCATCAAACCGTGCTATAAGATCAAGATTGTCTTCCGTACGCTTTCCAAAACCAATACCTGGATCAAGGATGATTTTTTCGCGGGGAACACCGGCTTTTTCAGCCTGTTGTGCCGCGGCAAGAAGGTAGTTTGAAACTTCTGCAACAACATCATCGTAGAATGGTTTGTCTTGCATTGTACTGGGAATCCCTTTTTTGTGCATAAGAATAAGCCCGGCTTTTCGTTCCGCACAGAGAGTGGCAATACCGGGTGAATCTTCAAGCGCGGAAATATCATTAATAATATCGGCGCCTGCATCAAGGGCGCAGCACGCGACCTCAAGTTTACGGGTGTCAACAGAGACAGGAAGCCGCGAGCGTGCCCGAAATCCTTCAATAACAGGGATCAGACGGCGTTTTTCTTCGTCTGCATCGATATATGCCGCTCCTGGACGTGTCGATTCCGCGCCCAAATCAATAATCGCGGCACCGTTTTCTTCCGCCAGAAAAGCACGATCAAGAGCCGCTTTCGTGGTTGGATTGCGGCTTCCTGAATAAAAAGAATCTTCTGTACAATTTATCACTGCCATGACAAGCGCTGGACCAGAAAAGTCCAGCGTTGTACCGCTTGGCAGCTCAATTTTTTCATGCATTAATATTCATCGTAAACGTATTGAACATCATTAAGATTTGTATATGACCAGTTGCCTTCATGCCAAACATAGGTTCCGCCAAGTTTACCGTGCACGTTATAATATTCTACAAAATTATTGCGGAACGAATCAGGCTGAATATTAACGTTGGTGCCGACCGTTACGCGCATAAGATCGTTTCCAGAAAATGCCTGGTAACCAATATAGCGTACTGATTCGGGAATATTAACGTCTTGTATTGAATTGCCGGCAAACGCGCCGTCGGCAATGTGAATAACAGTATCAGGAATATAGACCCGCACTAAACGATGCTGATAAAAAGCACTGTTAGCAATGCGGCTAAGAGTCAGCGCTCCAATTTTGCGGGGAATTGAAACAAAATTATATTGTCCACGATAACCAACAACCGTTGCTGTGCCATCGCCGTTGTTTTGCAGAAAGAAGGTGCCTTCATCTACAGGCGGCTTGGGCATTGTTGGAAGAACCTGTGCAGATGTTCTACCCACCGAACCTCTATCCTGAATATAAACAGTTGTATCTCTTTCCGTTTCCTGCAACAGCCAGCGATTTTCGGATGGAACACGGTCAGTATCCGGACTTTTTCTCGTATTTGTTTCGCTACCGGTATTCTCGCCAGGCCGCCGGGGGAAACGAGCCTTTTTTCTCTTTTCCTCTTCGTACTCGTACTCATCAGGCCGTGGGGACATTGGAGGCATTGTCTGATATTTTTCAACAGTAATTATTTCAAGTGCGGGCTCTTCAATGGCGCTTTCAAATGGCGGCATACGTGGTTTTTCAGACTGAATTGGGGAGGGGGGGGGCTGCGTAGGCATTCCCCGCTGCTCCACAAATACTGAATGTTTAATGCCACTGCCATTGTTTCCCTGTTCAAAAATGACAATTTGACGGGGTTCATAAGCGGGCTTTTCAACATAAATAAACTGATGAGGATTTTCAGATTCTTTTTCAACAAATACCGCCTGCGGCTCAAGGACATCTTGCGGCGGCGCTACTTCGTAAATAATTTCAGTTGTATCTTTCGGTTCATTAATGATTACCTCGGCAACAGGAGGCAAGTTGGTATAGACTTCCTGTGGTTTCGGCGCAGGTGGCGGCGGCGGTGGCGGGAGCGGCGCAGGGTGCATGGGAGCTTTTTCGAGTATGGTTACCCGGTTTGGCTCTGCCGGTTTGGGCAGCGCGGCTTCGCTTCGTGAACGGGGAATTGGTTTTTCAACCCGCGGTGCGGTGCTTGCCCGCCCAACTCCACGCCGGACATTAATAAATTGATTGTTGTCGAATGCTGAATCGCCTATTGTTCGAACACTTGGCGGAAGGTAAATGTTTTTTAACTGATTGCCAAAAAATGCCTGTCGTCCAATTATAAGAACACTGTCAGGAATTACCACATGAGTCAGGCCTCGCATCATAAACGCCTGTTCACCTATCGAAGTTACCGGCAAACCATCGATATTCGGCGGGATTATAATGCTTTTTTCTTTCCCGAAATAACCAACGATGGTAATGCCGCTCATACCGTCAATCATATTGGCGCGTACCGCGAAATCCCGAACACTCTGGGAAAATGCAGGAAATGCGATAAAACTCATAACAATGAGCCCACCTAAACACTTTTTCATAACCACCTCATAATCTGCTTACATTACTCTAATAATTATCGGCAATAAAAGCAGTTAAGCCTATGCCAATACGCTTCATACTAATATACAGGAAATGCCTCGAATCCAGCATCTTTAAGCGATATGATGGTTCGCTGCATATTTGAACCTGTAGGTACGGTAACACACCAAAATTCTGTATTCCCTGTGGTGCGCCGCGATACCTCCGCGGTAAAGCCGGCGCGTTTTAAGCGTTCTGCATGAGAGCGTGCGTTGGTGCGGCTGTTAAAAACGCCTGTTTGCAGCGCCGGTGGAATTCCTGTTTCAAGCAAACCGGATGCCGGTACAGCCGGCCCCTTGCTGATTTTTTCCAGTGTAAGCATTTCCTGGCCTGGTGGCAAGAGCCATTGCGGAGAAGGCGCTTCAAGAACAAGACTTCGTTCATGATTCTCCGCCAGCATACTGCGCGTTTCCGGACTGTCGGGGAATTCGGTAAGTAATTTTGCTTTATATTCAGGATTTCCGCTCAATTTCCAGAGCGTCCAGTAAATCGTCGGACGGGAAGACCGGTAATCGGGATCATCAACAAGCGCATTTAGGATAACATCGTCACCGCTGCGGAGTGCTTCGATCTGGGCTGCAAGATAACGCGCTTTAAGAAAAATGTTTTTGTCGTCTCGTACGGTAATCAGTACAAGCTTTGCATTTGCTTCCGCTTTATCCCACTCGCCTATGGCAATAAAACAAGCGGCCGCTTCAAGAAGGGCGTTATCGTCCCGTTTCCCCTGCTCTGCATAGGCTGCTTTCATCCATGCGGCAGCGGCCCCTTCAATATCGCCTGAAAGATGAAGCAGTCTGCCAAGGCGCACCCAGGCATCATGACGGTTTTGAACAGTACTGTTTTGTTCTGCTATTACTGTTTGCAGCCGAGTGATTTCTGCGGTAATGATTGCGCTTTGCGCGATATACGATGAACTGTCACCGCCATAAATTTTTGCTGCCGTTTCCCCAAACAATACCGGCAGCAGTATCAACATAAAAAAAGCGGTGTTTTTTGTCATATTATCCTCTTTTACCTACTTTATCGGCGTGTTTCAACCAAGATTAACAAAAATTTAGCACAACACCGGTTACCTTGTGGCTGCAACAGGCACGGTGATTTTGCGCTATAAACGCATCATTTTTTCAGTTTTGGTAACTGCCGCCGCGGCTGCGCATCGTACCGTCTAAGCTTCAAAAATTTCGTGACAAAAAAGGGCGGCGGCTTGCGCAACGTTAAGGCATTCAACGGCGCCGGTACCTGGAATTCGCAGTAAAACTGAACATTGTTCTTTTACGGCGGCGCTCAATCCACGGTATTCATTACCAACAACAAGGGCTATGCCCGGTCTGCGTCCCAGGGCATTTGTTTGTTCTGCAATATACACAGGCAAGTCACGGAGCCGTTGCCGTGCGCGATGGTCGGTTCCAATCGTCAGCAGCATCTTTGAAGCGTCTTGAAGAAACGCCCCGGTACGGTGCACAGAACGAAGCGTAACGTGCATCATGCCGCCTTCCGCAGCGCGATATGCGGCGGTACTCAGCTTCGCCGCCTCGTCAAGTTCCGAAATGATTACATAGCGTACATCGAAAAACGCCGCCTGCCGTACAATCGCTCCCAAATTAAAATCGTTGCCAACATCGTGGAGCACAATACCGGTCAAGCCGTTGTCTGCCCACGTGGCAAGATCTTCCCGGGTAAGCGGCGGAACTTCTGGCCTAAAAATCATCGCCACAATCCCTTGGTGGTGTGGAGTTTTGCAGATGCGTTCAAGTTCTTCATCCTCGCACATCTTGTAAGGCCGTTTTCGTGCGGCAAGCTGTTTGCAAAGCGGCGCAAATTCAGTCATAAGATGGGAGCGCAGAAAAAGCCGGTTAATTGAATCGGGAGCCGTTTCCGCAAGCGCGCGTACTGCATTGAGCGAACAGACAGCAAGCTCGTTGGCAAAACCTTCTTCTGTAATAGCCATATCAACGTCCTGCCAGCCGCAATGCCCGTTTTTTTAACCGGTCAATCACTACATCTCCCACAACGGCAAGATCTTCCGCGGTAAACGCTCCCGGCATATTATCATCAAACAAGATCTGGGCAGACGGCGGGAATTCATCGTCACCCGGCCATAGATGCAGACACATTGAAAAATTCGATATGAATTCAAACCGGTAAGCAGGGTGATTTTCAGCTTTTTTTTCCGGGTAAACTTCGGAAAAATCTTCAAAAACCCGAATAAAAAGTTCTGGCTCTTGGCCAAAAGCACGGGCAAGGCGGCGTATACAGCGAGCTTCAAAATTACGAAAGTAAAGCTCTCCCCAGGGAACTTCCCGGTACGAAAGCGCATTGCCCGACGAGGGCTTCCAGCAGCCTTCGCACAGATATCGCGCCAAAAGAATTTTTTCATTTGTTGTAAGCGTGTCTCCGTGCCCGTCATTGTTCACCGCGTCTTCCGGCGTAATATCAAACGAGGGATGGTAAATCTGATAGTTTACTCCCAGCAGACGAACAGAAAAGCGCTCGCTGTTAAAGTGAAGATTGCATCGCTGTGCCGCTTCCACCGGGTCAAGCCTGGCAAAAAGCTCTAAATAATGCGCAAGGGTAACTCGTTCTTTCCAATCTACCATGACCCCAACTGTATCACAGTCTTGATTTTACGGAAAGAATAGCCTGATAATAACCTGAACGGCGGCATAAAAATTTCATGCCGCAGGAGTTATCATGTTAGATACATTAACCGGACGAGTGCAAGATGCGCTCAAATTCGTTGCTGGAAAATCCAGCATCAGCGAAAAAAATATTGCCGATACCGTTGAAGCCATTAAAATAGCCTTGCTCGAAGCAGATGTTAACCTGCGTGTTGTGCGCCGTTTTGTCAATGCAACTATTGAAGAGGCCAAAGGCGAAAAGGTACTCCGTTCTGTTGATCCGGGGCAGCAATTCGTAAAAATCGTGTACGATAAATTAACGGGCTATCTTGGCGGGACCCGTCAAGACCTTCAGCTTAAAGGCCCTGATACTATTTCTATAATTTTGATGCTGGGGCTCCAGGGTTCGGGCAAAACGACAAGTTCCGCAAAACTTGCCGCACGGCTTAAAAAAGAAGGCCGAAAGCCGCTTCTGGCCGCCTGCGACCTTATCCGCCCGGCCGCTGTCGAACAGCTTGCTGTCCTTGGCGCACGGTGCGGCGTGCCGGTACACCGCGAAGATGGGGCGCAGGACAGCGTGGCGGTCTTTAAACACGCGCTTGCTTACGCGCAGCAAAACATGATTGACACGCTGATAATTGATACAACGGGACGCCTTCAGATTGATGAGCCGATGATGGCGGAACTTGTGCGTCTTAAAAATGCCGCGCATCCTGATGAGCTTTTGCTCGTTGCCGATAGCATGACAGGCCAGTCCGCTGTCGAGATTGCCAAAACTTTTGACGAAAAAATCGGTCTGAGCGGAGTAATCCTTACTAAATTTGACTCTGATACCCGGGGCGGGGCGGCGCTTTCTCTTAAAACCATTACTGGTAAGCCGCTTAAATTCATCGGAACCGGGGAAAAAATCGAAGATTTTGAAGCTTTCCATCCAGAGCGAGTCGCATCCCGCATACTTGGTATGGGAGATATTGTAAGCCTTGTCGAAAAGGCCCAAGAGTTTGTTGACGAAAAAGCGGCGCAGGAACTCCAAAAAAAGATGGAAAGCGAAAGTTTTACGCTGGAAGACTATCTTTTTCAGTTAAAGACCGTTAAAAAGATGGGGTCTATTTCGTCCATGATTGAGATGATACCCGGTATGGCCGGACAGGTTAACGAAGACGACCTTGAAAAAGCTGAGCTTAAAAAGCACGAAGTGATTATCTCGTCAATGACACGAAAGGAACGCGCCAACTATCTTATCATCGGCCCCGCGCGGCGCACACGTATTGCGCGTGGGTCAGGTACCTCTGTTGCCGAAGTAGGGCGGCTTCTTAAACGTTTTGAAAAAATGCGCACTATGCTGAAAAAAATGTCTAAGATGAGCCGTAATCCTGCCGCCGCCCAAGCCTTTTTTTCTCGTATGGGGGGGCAGTAGCGGCGGTCAGCTATTGCTGATCATACACTTCAACTTCGCCACTAAGATATTCAAGCTTTATACAGGCTTTTTTAAACAGCGATTCGGAATCTCCGCAGTCATGATAGCGCCGCTGGCAGACGACCCGTCTAATGCCGCAGTTGATAATCAGCATAGCACAGATACGGCATGGTGTCATCCTGCAATACAGCGTAGCCCCATCAAGCGCGATGCCGCGTTTCGCCGCCTGGCATATTGCGTTTTGTTCAGCATGTACGGTACGCACACAGTGAGTCGTTACAGTGCCGTCTTCATGAATCATTTGTTTAAGCTGATGTCCGGCATCGTCACAGTGCGGCAGTCCCGAAGGTGACCCGACATACCCTGTTACCAAAAGTTGATTGTCTTTGGCAATTACCGCGCCCGAACGCCCCCGGTCGCAGGTTGCCCGCCGCCCGATTGCATCGCATACTTCCATAAAATATTCATCCCAACTGGGGCGTTGATATGTTCCAGACATAATAGAATCTTTCTGATTCATCGAGTATACTACATTCGTCATGATAGAGCTACCAGGCGGTAAACTGAGAATCGCCCGTATCCTTATTGGGAATGCGTTTGTATTCTTTCTTGCTTCAGCGTTATTGATTACAGCCTTGTATATAGCAGGGAACTATCATTTCTTGCGCGATGCTACCGCATTTTTCCTGCTTAGGCTCCTCTATTGGAACGGCATTATTCTTTTTGTTTTTGCTATCCTTTCCATGCTGCTTACCACGGTGGTTTTTGTCCTGCATCATGAATTTAAACTGCTTTCGTTTCTGGTAATTTATGCGGCATTTGCTGTATCGGGATTGATACTTACGCTGTTTTCCGGCAGTGTTTTGGTGCTTGCGGGGGGGAATGAACTGTGAAAAAACTTACCGCATTGCGCGGTGCAACGCAGGTTTTAAATGAAGAAAATGATATTGTGCTTCAGCTTGCAGCCCTTTACGATGCGCTTTTACAGGAAAACCAGTTTAAAGAAGAAGATGTAGTTTCAATTATATTCTCTGTTACCAGTGATATTACCGTGAAAAATCCTGCCGCGGCACTTCGCGCATCAGGCCGCGCATCTGCCACAGCTCTTTTTTCCACACTTGAACCCCCGTCATCATCCCTGCCCCGCGTTATTCGTGTTCTTATACACTGTTATCTTGAAGAAGCATGTTTCCTTCGGCATATTTACCGCA
This sequence comes from Spirochaetaceae bacterium, assembly GCA_031279965.1. GTDB lineage: Bacteria > Spirochaetota > Spirochaetia > Treponematales > Breznakiellaceae > JAIRPU01. The sequence continues at coordinate 5,642 of JAITHM010000141.1, read as the reverse complement.
ATGGCGCGGAAATCTTACGCCCTGATTTTAGCGCCCCCCCGCCCCCGAAAGATTCCGGCAAGCTTGCTGGAAAGCAAGACGAAGGCTGGTATCAGGATGCTGTGAGGATGACTCAATCACAGGAAGATTATCTTGAAATGGCGGCATTTCTTGCAGAAAAAAATGGCGAAGTGCGGGTAACGGCGTTGGCAGCTGAATTGGGCTTTTCAAAAGCATCGGTTTCTGCGGCGCTTAAAATGCTTGAAGAAAAAGATCTTATCAAGCACGAGCGTTATGGTACGGTGCAGCTAACTAATAAAGGCCGTACACTGGCTGCCGAAATCCGTGAAAAACACGATCTGCTTAAAAAATTTCTTTGTGACACGCGTGGTGTAGCGGCCGGCATTGCTGAAAAAGATGCCTGTAAAATGGAACACATACTTTCAGAGGAAACATTCATAAAATTACGCGCTTTTGTCGCACGAAGCGAGAAACTCGTCAAGTAGATGTTCAATTTCGCTGCTTTGTGAACAGCGAAGCATACTTTCAACAAGCGTTTTGCAGTCCGAAAGATGGATGCTCCGAAGAATCCGTTTTACTTTGGGAATTGACGATGCGCTCATGCTCATTTCGTCAAGGCCAAGGCCGGCGAGTACCGGCGTATACCGGGGAATTCCGGCAAGTTCGCCGCACATGGACGCGGTTTTTCCTTCGTTGTGCGCCGCATCAATTGTTGTTTTAATCAGGCGCAGCACGGCAGGCTGAAGTTCGCTTGCAATGTAGTTTACTTTTTCGTTGCCGCGGTCAACAGCAAGCGTGTATTGAACAAGGTCATTCGTGCCTATCGAAAGAAAATCTGCTTTTTGGGCAAGAATATCGGCGCACACAGCGGCAGACGGAACCTCAATCATAACGCCTGTGCGAATATGCTCGGCAGTTTGCTGCCCATTCGCGCGACATTCAGACCGCGCTTCTTCCAGCAAGGCGCATGCTTGTTCATATTCTTCCACGTACGAAATCAGCGGAAAGATAATTTCGGCATTGCCATAAACGGCGGCACGGAGTATCGCCCTAAGTTGAATTTTAAATTGCTGCGGCATGGCAAGGCTAAAGCGTATGGCCCTCCAGCCAAGAAGCGGATTCTTTTCGTCTTTGGGGAAAAAGTTTGGGAGCACTTTGTCGCCGCCTACATCGCAGGTGCGGATTTTTACCGGCAGCGAACCGGCGGCTTGAAGCAGTGTCCGGTAGGCCTTAAACTGTTTTTCTTCGTTGGCGGCCCCGCCCGATGTTAAAAACAGAAATTCTGAACGGAAAAGGCCGATGCCGTCTGCACCGTATTTTAGCGCCTTACCTGCTTCGCCGGGCAGTTCGATATTTGCTTTTAGGCTAAAATGTGCGCCGTCAATTGTCTGCGGCGGCACATCGCGCAGCGTGAAATTTTCAAGATATATTTTTTCAAAACGAACCAATACGGATTTATATTCTTTTAATACTTTGTTGTCGGGATTAACAAAGACCTTTCCGGCATTACCATCGACAATCAACATATCGCCTGAATTTATTTCTTTGGTGCAGGTTGATAAGCCAAGCACTGCGGGAACGTCGGAAGAGCGGGCAAGTATCGCTGTGTGCGATGTCGCGCTTCCTGCATCCATTACCAGGGCCTTAACATGAATTTTATTCATGTTAAGCGTCTGCGAAGGCATAAGGTCATGGGCAACAACGATTACATCTTCGTGCAGGTTGGCAAGAGAGACTTGCTGAATCGAAAGCAGCTTGTTAAGTATCTGCCGTGAGACATCGGAAATATCAACAGCCCGTTCCCGCAAATATGCGTCCGGCGCGGCGAGGAGCTTTTGCACCATCGTGTGCGAAACCGACCATAATATCCATTCAATATTTTGAAGTTCTTTTTCAAGTTGATTTCGAAGCTGTTCCTGAAAATCAACATCTTCCAACATCATAAGGTGCGCTTTAAGTATCGCGGCGTGTTCTTTGGCAGCTCCTTCAACATGCTTGATTTTGGCGGTATAGTGCCGTGTAAGGCTTTTTACCGCCGCCAAAAACCGCTCCCATTCATTATTTATTTGTACTTTTTTTAACGACCACCGGGGAATTTCGGGAAGTTGATCCTCTGTAAAAAGAAAAGCCTTGCCAATGGCAATCCCCGCGGAGACCGGCGTACCGGAAAGTTCTTTCATTTTATATATTCTTTCGGCACAATAGCATCAAAACAAAACAGTCAAATTTCTGATTTTTGAGGGATGGCCGGAAACCGGCGGCGGAGCGGAGTGTGAAAAAGAACGATTTTGCGCGAAAACCAGAGGCGCCCATCCTCAAAACAGGGGCAGGCACAACGGGCGCTCTGGACGAGCGTGTTGATGCCATTCTTATGGCTTCTGGCCGGAGCAGGCGTTTTGGCGCGGAGAATAAGCTTCTTGTTCCGTTTCGCGGAAAACCGTTGGCGCGGCATACGCTGGATCTGCTTGCCGCGCACACAGCATATTTCAACCAGATTTTTTTTATTACCGCGGAAGAGGCTGTTCGTAAGCTTGCCGAGGATATGCCGGTGATTACTCAGATCCATAACAGCAATCCTGAACGCGGACAGCGGGAGAGCATACGTCTTGGCGCGCTTCATGCCGCCGCCGGTTATTTAATGTTTTTTGCCTGCGACCAGGCGCTGCTTGATGGGGCAACGGTGCTGCGGTTGTATGCGGCGCGTAAAAAAGGGGCAATTTGCCTGCCTGAATATCAGGGTAAAACAGGAAGTCCGGCGCTGTTTTCGCGCACATTCCGGGACGAGCTTGCATCGCTTAAAGAGGGTGAACGCGGAAAAGATGTTATTCTGCGGCACCTGAACGCCTGTATACATGTTCCGTTAGAAAGTCCCGTTCCGCTTGTCGATGTTGACACACGAGAAATTCTCCATGAACTGGAAACTAGCTGGCGGCACAAAGGGCCGCCAGCCGGTTTTAGAGGTTAGGGGACTGCTTTTATACAAAACGCGGGGGCAATGCCAACACCCGTGCCCGTAAGAGAGTAGCCGCTGTTCCCTCCCAAAGAGTTGACCAGGCACCAGTTATCACTATTTGTGCTATCAGGCGAAGCAAGCCACCATCCTTTATCATCATTATTATTAATATTCCGCTTTTTTCTAGTGTCGTTATCCTGATATACGCTCAGCCTCCCCTGATTGCTGCTGGTTTCGTTGGCATTCTTGCCATTTTCCCCCGATACTTCATAGTAAGTCGGCAGAAAGACTAAATCACTAAGGGTCTCCACGCCACTATCCCCGTTCTTCTTCCCTATCTTACGAGCGGGAGCCCAGAACACGGCTGGGGGCACGCCGGCGGTAACAAGCCCGTTGTAAAAATTCCCGCCGTCGGTAACTTGTGGTGTTAGATATTTCCGTATACCGCTTGCAGAATAGTTGACAAGGGTATGACTAGGCACCGTATACTCATTACTCCCCGTTAGAGACCTCTCAAACTGGAACACCAGATGCGGGTCTGTTCCGTTGCCGTTGAGGCTGGTGTAGGGGTTTATCCCCACAACCTTCACCTTTTGATTGCTTGTCGAAATGTCTCCTATTATTACATTAGCACCTATTAGTGTTAGACCAGACACGCTCAGGCTTGGCAGCGTTACATAGTCGTTGAGCCTAATAGCTCCCAGCGTCATGAGGGCTCCCGACTCGTGCTTGGCGGGTTTAGTTTTCAGATACGCCGCCACCGCGTTAAACGTTGCTGTAACGTCAGCTGGCGTGCAGCTGCTGTAGCTAGGCTGCTTAATCCCAAACTTGACCATAAGATCATGATTGTTTGTAATCCATATCGCATACAGGGTAATGTTGGTAGAGCCTGTGTACGTGTACCCAGGATGGAACATCCTCCCCGAACCGTCCGCCGCCGTGTTCCATTCCTTACACACCATATTTAACATCGACAGGCCCCCATTCGCCCCAATTGTATGGGTTGCCGCGGCCGCATGATTCGCAGGAAGACTTCCCGACCCGCCGTTGGCATTGTAGGTAATCGTTGAATACTTCTTGTAAACCGTCACCTCCCGGAAGGCAGGATAAAAATCATACCCCGCTGAGGCCGGCGTTACCCTTACGGTTATGCTGTCGGCCGCAGAATCAGTGTCAAGAACGGTAATGCCAACGTTATATATTCCAGGAGTACCGGTGCCAAAATGGGTTGTTTTATCAACACTGCCCACACTACTGAGCGGATCCGGCTCAACGGTAACATTGCCAATATTAAACCCAGGAACCTCCATGTTAAATGTCAATTGAAGTTGAGTCGTCAGATTTGATCCGCCTGCGCTGCCGTCCGCTGTCAAGCTGGTAAAATTTACCGTAATAGGCTCTCTGTTCAATACGGCGTCCGCACTCCCAGAAAGGATGTAGCCGGTAGGGGTGCCCGACACACTTACTGTAACCGGATTGTCCTGCGACCATACACCCGATATACCCAGTTTCCACGTATTCCCGGAGTCTTTAGCAAGAGACGTTTTCGTGTAATTTGGGCTTAGCAAAATACTATCCGCGGTAAGCGTTGTAACGTTATGGCTAAAGTTCAGTATAAGGTGCGTTGTAGCCAGGCTGAAGGACGCCCCATCGGCAACAACGCTGTTCAGTGTTGCCGCAACCGGATTTTTAACAGATACAGAAACGGTATAGTTTCGCTCGGTACTGTTCGCCGCGGTAACTTTGTAAATTTTATCGCTTGAAAAATTAATAGGAGAGGTTTCGGCGGGCGTTATCGCAAGACTGGTGCCTTCATATTGAATCTCTGGAGTAAACATTGTTGAAAGCCCCGATGGCAGACGGACTGTTATCTTGTCCCGGCTGTCGTCTATCGTTGTTTCGATAAGGGCGTTGACCGCAGGACTTACGCCGGCCACGCTAAACTTGGTAATGCGTTTGGCATCGTCCGCCGCAACCTTCATCTTTACCGTGTAGGTGACCGCAGCGCCGGCCGCAGGCGAGACCATGTAGGCTATCGCGTTATCCGCCGCGGCGGCAAAATTCTGCGTAGCGCCTGATGTGGGTGAAATACTTGCTCCGGTGCTTAACGTAAACGTAGGCGCAATACTGCTGATGTCCGTGCCGTTGGGCAGGCTTACCGTAATGGTAAGGCCGTCTACGCTGCGCGTCACACCGGTCATGTCGCCCACGTCGATGCTCTCTATGGCTGCCTCCGTGTTGGGAAGCGCCGCCGCGGTAACGGTGTAGACGCGGGGATCGCCTTCCTCTGGAGTTACGGTAAATTGCACCGGTGAACTGTAGTCCGTCGCCGCGCCGGGCTGCGGGTTTATTGAGGGGGCGGCAAGATCGATCTCCGCCGTTAAATTGGTAAGGCTTGTTCCAAAGGGCACGCCCACAGTGACGGTGCCTACAGTGTCGGAAAGCACCTCAATTTGAGCCGGCGGATGGTCAATGCCTGAAAAGTTCCAGGAGCGTATCGCTTTGTCAGTGGGGTCATAATTTTTGGCTTGTTCGCCTGAGTTAGGGTCAAAACCGGACGCTTTACAGCCTAAAACCAGCGTTAGAAGGGCTAAACCCGCACTAAAAAGCCTAAATTGCTTGCGGGGGGGGGGGGGGGGGCAGAGGGATATCAAACCCCGGCAGACGGTTGTATGCAGCTGGCTGTCCA
>JAITHM010000107.1 GCA_031279965.1 Spirochaetaceae bacterium | reverse complement strand
AGCTGCGTGGTCTTGCCGGAGCCGGTCGGGCTCTCCACCACGACCGCCTGGTTCTCCCGCAGCGCGTCTAAAATCAGGTCTTTGTGTTTGTAAACAGGAAGTTCAGTGTATTTCATTCCCCGCACTATACCAAATTCTCCTCTCTTCCCCAAGGCATCACTGCAGGTTGACGGACGTGCTTTAAGGGTGTAGGATACGGTATGGGGCGCTTGGCTCAGTTGGTTAGAGCGCCACGTTTACACCGTGGATGTCAGAGGTTCGAATCCTCTAGCGCCCATACTTGCAGGTAAAACACACGAGAACAGATAGATATGAAGGCGCTTAAAGGTTCAAAGTCACGTCCGGCACTGCAAACGCAGGAGCTTCAAGATACCGTAAGCGCTCTTATTGATCAGGTGAGGGCACATGGCGATGAAGCAATTCTTGAATTTTCCCGGCAGTTTGATGGCTCAGAACGGCGTTTTTTACGAGTGAGCGCCAATGAAGCGAAGGCAGCGCTCGATTCACTTGCTGCCGATGACCGCGCAGCGCTTGAATATGCGCTAGAGGCAGTAAAGACCTTCGCCGAGGCACAGCGGGCAAGCATTCATGAAATCCCTTCATTTTCGCCTACGCCGGGATTAACTCTTGGACATCGCTTGATTCCTGTTGATTCAGTTTGTTGCTATGTGCCTGGCGGGGCGTATCCGCTCTGTTCTACCGCATTAATGTTGATAGCTCCGGCATCTGTCGCTGGAGTAAGCCGCATTGCCGCCTGTTCACCGGTGATGAAGGGAACCTCAACAATTCATCCGGTAACACTTGCCGCAATGACCCTTGCCGGCGCACATGAAATTTATGCGGTAGGCGGCGCCCAGGCCATTGCTGCATTTGCCTATGGCAGTGAACAAATAAAACCTGTTGATCTGATTGTTGGCCCGGGCAATGCGTATGTTGCCGAAGCAAAACGGCAATGTTATGGTCAGGTAGGGATAGACTTTATTGCCGGCCCCAGCGAAATCCTGATTATCGCTGATGACAGCGCACACGCTGCACTTATCGCTGCTGATTTACTTGCCCAATGTGAACATGACTCCCTTGCCCAAGCAATACTTGTTACAACCTCGCCAGAACTTGCAGCCGCTGTTCTGCAAGAAATCGAACGACAGCTTTTAACTCTTGCCACAGCGCAGACTGCTCAACGTTCGTGGACTGATTTTGGCGAAATTCATGTTGCGGAAAACCTTAACGAGGCCGTCGATTTTGCCAATGCGCGGGCAAGTGAACATCTCGAACTTCAAACACGCACTAATGACACGCTTATTCCTCAGCTTAGAAACTATGGATCGCTTTTTATTGGAGAATATGCGGCGGAAGTGTTTGGAGATTATGCCGCAGGCCCCAATCATACGCTGCCGACTCTGCGTGCGTCCCGTTATACAGGAGGCTTGTGGGTGGGCACTTTTTTAAAGGCACTTTCGTTTCAACGGGTAGATCCAATCGCTGCAGCTGCGCTTGCGCCTGTGGCCGCCCGTCTCGCTCATGCCGAAGGACTTGCTGCTCATGCCGCCGCCGCAAGCGCCCGAAATTCAGCGCCGCTTTAATTAATGGATTTGAATAAAATAGCGACGTTGACGTGGGCCGTCAAATTCACAAAAATAGATTCCTTGCCAGGTTCCCAGCAAAAGTTTACCGTCGCGTACAATAACACGGACGCTTGAACCTACACAGCTTGCTTTAAGATGAGCATGCGAATTGCCTTCTCCATGACGAAATTCCGCACGATCAGGGAATGCCTTCGAAAGTCCAAGCAACATATCGTGTATAACATCGCTGTCTGCATTTTCGTTAATGGTGATGCCAGCGGTAGTATGAGGACAATATACAAGACATTCGGCATCACCCTTGCCTTCAATACGATAAAATTCAGCGGCGGTTTTCGCAGCATAAGAACTTATATCATAAAATCCTTCACGGTCTGTTTGTAATGAAAACTCAACTAACATATTATCCTATTTGTTCATAAAAAACAGAACATCGCCAGTTAAAGCAAGTATCATAAGTCCGGCAATAATGATAATACCGGCCGTCTGCACGCAGGCAAAAACACGCGGACTCAGGCGGCGGCGGCGGATCATTTCGACAAGGAAAAGCACAATCGCTCCGCCATCCAGTATGGGCAATGGGAGAAGGTTCGTTACGCCAAGTGCGATTGAAATAAGCGCAAGAAAGTTCGCAAGTAGCCGTAAACCATCACCCACTCCCTGACCAAAACCTTCCGTGGCAATCTCTCCCGCCATCCATGTAATACGCGCCGGGCCGGAAACTGATTTTGTAAGATCTATCCCGCTAAAAAGAAGGCGAAATCCGCGTATTGTCGAGACCAGCATGACCAGCGTCTCTTCCGCCCCTTTCCAAAATGCGCCGGCAAGTGAATAATCAGGCGTATGATACCGTATCAAATCTGATGAAAAAGGGCGCACACCGATTATACCCGCAGCGTTTTCTTTTTGTAATTCCGGCACAATGTCAAACTCCAGTATTTCGCCATCACGCTCAACGACAAAATGCAACGATTTTTCAGCACTAATCACCACCATACGCTGTAAATCACGGAAGTTTTCAACAGCCGCGCCGTCAATCTGCACAATTCGGTCACCGGTATGCAAACCAGCCCGCTTGGCAGGATAATCACGTTCTATGCTGGCATCCTCTGCCAACGAGATACGATTGTCCATTGTTTCGTATTCAAACCCAACCCACCAGATAAGCGTAAAAACAAGTACAGCGAATATTATGTTAAATAAAGGGCCGGCGCCTGCTGTAATGATGCGCTGCCATGGCTGTGCGGCAAAATAGGTGCCTTTTTCTAACGGTTCACTGCTTTGGTTCTGCTGCCAGGCTTTTTCATAATCACCTTCTCCGGCCATTTTGCAGTATCCGCCAACAGGAAAAACACCCAGCCGATATTCAACTTCACCAATTTTCTTTTTAAAAAAAGGCTTTCCCCAACCTATCGAAAATGCTTCAACATGAATGCCGGTAAGCCGTGCGGCAAGAAAATGCCCCAGTTCATGCACAAAGACAACAATTCCCAGGGCAAAAAGGCCTATAAGAATTTTAAAAAACGTAAGCTCCACGCAACTCCATCCCTGTCCGTTCAGTTAACCAGCCTGTTTTCTTCGGGCAATTTCATCAACAAGCTGATAAGGCTTTTTTTCCCGTAAATAAGTAGGAATATCAAAAAAATCACCTGAATTTTCCGCGCCGGTTTTCGGCGTTTGTCCGGTGAATTTTTCAAAATCTTCAGAAAATACAAAATCCTGCTGCTCAGCCTTTTTTGCCTTTTCTTTTTCCTCGCTCTTTTTTTGTTCAATAGAAACTGATGCCTTGCTTTGAAAGCCCGTAGCTATCACGGTTACAATAATCCGGTCATCAAGACTGTTATCAATAACAAGACCTGTCTTAATAACAGCATTTTCATCAATGTTTTCCGTAATGATCCGAACAACTTCTCCATATTCAGGCAACGAGAAACTTTCACTTGCGGTAATGTTTACCAGCACATGCTTTGCGCCGACTATTGACGATTCTTCCAGCATGGGATTATTCATAGCGTCCTGTGCGGCAACAGCAGCGCGATTCTCTCCAGCGCCGGTACCAATCCCCATCAGTGCATCACCCTGTCCCATCATGAATTCACGCACATCAGCAAAATCGATATTGATTTCACCTTCGTGAGTTATAAGATCAGAAATTCCCTGCACCCCTTGCCGGAGCACATCATCGGCCTTTCTGAAAGCATCCTTCATGCCAAGATGCCGGTCTACAAGTTTAAGCAGATGCTGATTGGGAATAACAATGAGGGTGTCTACCGCCTCGCGCATCTTGGCGATTCCTTCTTCAGCAAGCCGCATCTTATGCTTGCCCTCAAACTCAAAGGGCTTTGTTACAACACCTACGGTAAGTGCTCCGCACTCCCGGGCAATTTGCGCGATAACCGGCGCGGAACCAGTTCCCGTGCCACCGCCCATCCCTGTTGTAACAAAGACCATATCAGCGCCGCGCAACGCATTCATAAGCATCTCGCGGTCTTCTACAGCGGCATTTTCGCCCACAACAGGCTTGCCACCCGCCCCCAATCCCCGTGTCAATTTTGACCCGATAGGAAGCCGGTTATCTGACTTACAGCGGTTTAACGATTGCAAATCTGTATTTGCCGCAATAAACCGCACATTTCCTAAACCGCACTCAATCATACGGTTTACCGCATTGCATCCGCCGCCGCCTGTCCCAATGACCTTAATCACCGTTGGGCTTGGCCCACAAACCTGTTCTTCAACAACTCCAAGAATATTCACCATTCCCTCCCATTTATTTGTAAGAAGCGGGCCCCCCCAACTTCTATTCTGGTGCACTATAATTTTCTTATTTTTTATGTCTCCAGCGTACCTGAAACAACAATATCTGTCAAGCGCCGCGCAAAAGGATGGGCGGATGGAATCAATTGACAAAATGGCCTACTTCTGGAGTAGATTGAAATTAATATAGCAAAGCTATATTTGTACGATAAATATATGATGCGGCATAATGCGCCGTACATCTTATGGAGGGATTATTATGGAACAAAAAAAAGCCATTCCCGCGGGAACAGAGTGGGAGACTTCCAGTATTCGTTCGTTTCGAGGGTCGCCGGTGGAGCGTATTGCCGATGAATGGATGCTGATTACCTGCGGCGATAAAACACACTGGAATACAATGACCGCTTCGTGGGGAAGCTTTGGCGAACTGTGGGGAAAGGATGTTGTATTCATGTTTATCCGCCCAACACGGCATACATTTGAATTTGCCAATGCCGCCCAACAGTGGACGCTTTCGTTTTTTGACACAGCACACCACCGGGCGCTTGAAATTTGCGGCGCAAAATCGGGGCGCGACACTGACAAAGCCGAAGCCGCCGGCCTTACCCCTATTGAATTTGCCGATGGCAGCATCGGTTTTACCGAGGCTGCCGAAGTCGTTACTTGCCGTAAGCTTTATACCCATGATTTTGTTCCAGAGGCATTTCTTGATCCGGCCATCGAAAAACTCTATCCTAAGAAAGATTACCACCGGATGTTTGTTGGGGAAGTAAGCGCTTTTCGCGTACGCCGCTAAACCAGTCGGCGATGGATAGAGTTGTATTATTTTTTCTTTTGCGGTAAACTCTTTAACATCTGGAGCGGTGACCGAGAGGCCGAAGGTGATTCCCTGCTAAGGAATTGTACCTCAAAAGGGTACCGGGGGTTCAAATCCCCCCTGCTCCGATAAAGGTGATGGAAACAACACCCAAAACAGAAGAGGTTGACCATGCGTGCAGCCCGGCACTAATGATACCGGCAATGGAACTGGAAGGCGGCATGCGCGGCTCAAAGCTGAACGGTTCGTTGCCGGTATTTTCAATCTTTTCTGTGTTAACTCATGATTTCTTCAAAATTATAAGGGGGATTTCCTATGACGAAAAACATTTATTTTTTTGGTGATGGAAGTGCCGACGGCGATGCAGGGATGAAGGCTCTTCTCGGCGGAAAAGGGGCAAATCTTGCTGAAATGACGAATCTTGGCATTCCGGTACCGCCTGGTTTTACGATTTCGACAGAGGTCTGTGCCGGATATTACGAACAGGGGCAGTGCTATTCTGACGAATTTAAAAACGAAGTTGCCGAATACCTTGCGCGCCTTGAAGAACTTATGGGGAAAAAACTGGGCGACGCTGAGGATCCGCTGCTTGTCTCGGTGCGGTCCGGCGCGGCGGTTTCGATGCCCGGCATGATGGATACGATTCTCAACTTGGGAATAAATGATAAAGCAGTACGGGGTCTTGCTCAAAAAACTGCTAACCCGCGCTTTGCCTGGGATGCTTACCGCCGGTTTATTCAAATGTACGGTGATGTGGTGCTTGGTGTACCCCGCAGAGAGTTTGAAGATGCGCTTTCTGCCCGCAAAAAAATCAAAAAGGTTGAGCTTGATACGGGTCTTGATGCTTTTGATCTTGAAAAACTTGTTGACGACTACAAAAAGATTATAAAAAAATATAAGAAGAAAGACTTCCCCCAAAACCCGCATGACCAGCTTTGGGGGGCAATCAACGCTGTTTTTGGTTCATGGATGAATGAACGGGCAATCCTCTACCGCGAATTAAATGGGATTCATGGGTTAAAAGGCACGGCGGTGAATGTTCAGTCGATGGTGTTTGGCAATTTTGGCAATGATTCAGGCACGGGTGTTTGTTTTAGCCGTGATCCTTCAACCGGCGAAAATAAATTTTACGGCGAATATCTGATCAATGCTCAAGGCGAGGATGTTGTCGCTGGAATCAGAACTCCTGAAAAGCTTTCAAAACTTGTGCGGCAGAGCCCGCATATTTATCAGCAGCTTGTTACCATCCGGAATATTCTAGAAAGCCATTTTAAGGATATGCAGGATATGGAGTTCACGATCCAGCAGGGGACGCTCTATCTCCTTCAAACACGGAGCGCCAAGCGCAGCGGGGCGGCGGCAGTAAAATGCGCTATCGATATGGTAAGCGAAGGACTTGTCGACAAACCAACTGCAATACTTCGCGTTGAGCCGGGGCATATTGATCAGCTTTTGCACCCGCAAATTGATCTTAAAGCCCGCAAACAGGCAAAAGTGCTGACCAGGGGGCTTAATGCCTCGCCGGGGGCGGCCTCAGGGCGCATCGTCTTTTCCGCACAAGATGCCGAGTTGTGTCATAAAAGAGGCGAAAAAGTGCTACTTGTACGAGAGGAAACAAGTCCAGAAGACATAGGCGGTATGATTGTTTCCGAGGGGATTCTTACGTCACGCGGCGGCATGACAAGCCATGCTGCTGTTGTTGCCCGCGGTATGGGAACGCCCTGTGTTGCCGGTGCAAAAGATGTTGTTGTTCAGGGCGCAAAAGTAACCATAGCGGGAAAACCATTCAAAGCCGGCGCCTGGATTTCGCTTGATGGTTCAACGGGAGAAGTTTTTGAGGGGCAGCTTCCCCTCGTGCAGGTAAAGAAAATATCCGGTGATATGCAGACCTTCCTTGGCTGGTGCGATGAAGTACGTGCCGGAGCAGTTCGCGGCAATGTTACGGGCTTTAAGATACGCTGCAATGCCGATCAGCCGGAAGACGCAATGCGGGCTTTTGAGTTTGGCGCAGACGGCGTAGGACTTTGCCGTACCGAACACATGTTTTTTGACAAGACCAAGCTTATTCATTTTCGCGCAATGATTGTTTCCGATACGACTGAAGAACGAAAGAAAGCGTTGAAGAAAATATTGCCACTCCAAAAAAAGGATTTTACCGGTATTTTCAAGGCAATGAACGGTAAACCGGTAACGATACGGCTTTTGGATCCACCGCTTCATGAATTTGTTCCGCATACCAGTAAAGAAATTAACGAACTTGCAAAATATTTGGGAACAACGGCCAAAACGCTTCAGCCTAAAATCGATAAACTTCGTGAAGCAAACCCAATGTTGGGACACCGCGGCTGCCGGCTTGCCGTTACTTATCCTGAAATTTACGACATGCAGGTTGAAGCCATAGCACTTGCCGCGGCGGAAAGCCTAAAAAAAGGCATTGACGTACATCCTGAAATTATGATTCCTATCGTTATAACAGCACGCGAACTTAAGTTTCTCCGTCCCAATGCCGAGTCAATTATTATGCGGGTTGCTGAAAAAGCCGGTGTTAAAATACCGGTTCGTATTGGAACAATGATTGAAGTGCCGCGGGCGGCAATTACGTCAGCGCATATTGCTGAACATGCGGACTTTTACAGTTTTGGAACCAACGACTTGACGCAAATGACGTTTGCGTTCAGCCGTGATGATGTCGGCTCTTTTGTACCAAGTTACCTGAAAAAAAATGTGCTTGACGTGGATCCTTTCCTTTCAATTGATGAACAAGGCGTTGGTAGGCTTATGCAGTGGGCACTCCAGGAAGGCCGTGCGGTAAGGCCGGAGCTTAAAGCAGGGATTTGTGGAGAGCATGGCGGGGACTCTCAGACAATTGATTTCTGCTACCGTATTGGACTTAATTATGTATCCTGCTCTCCATTCCGTGTGCCTGTTGCGCGGCTTGCCGGAGCGCAGGCTGTGCTTCGTAATCCAAATACAGGGTGTATATAAACACTCTTTGATGTCAAAAAAATATAGAGGAAAAAATGAAAAAGATTCTTGTTGCATTAAAAAGTTTAAATTTGGGACGTTTTTCTAAAATAGGGGCTGTTGCAATTCTTGTTCTGCTATGGGGTATCGCACTGATACCGCGTATTTATTGGTTTACACAGAAAGATGCCCTCCACAATGATGAAGTAACAACAGTGCTCTATGCGGAATATAACGAACTTGGCTGGATACGGCACTTCCCGCAGCAAATTCCTTTTTCTGGCAAACAGATAAAAGAAGCCTTCCTTATGACTGACGGGGCTGTTAAAGATATATTCAGCGATATTGGCAAACTGTGGCAGGATACGCGGGACAGTTTCCACACCAACCTGTATTTTTCGCTTTTTCGTATTGCGCTCGGTACATTGCAGTCAGGCAATTTTAAGGATGCTATCTTTCGTGGAGCAATACTTAACCTTATTCTTTTTAGTATTTCGTTTTTTATGTTTTTCTTACTTCTGCGTCTTTTGTTTAAGCAGAGCAAATTTTTGCCGTATCTTGCTGTTTTCTGTACGTTTATGTCAACGGCTACTATATCAAATACAATTCTTTTGCGGCCTTATCAGCTGCAGGAAGCAATGTTTGTCGTTCTTTCATATTTCCTGATAAAATTCCTTAGCCGGGATAAAATAGCTGTTCTGGAAAACAAAAAAAAGTATTTAAGCCTTTCCTTCTTTTTTATCATGACGATAATGACGGGGCTTACCCTGGACAGCGCGTTTTTTTCGATTTTATTCGTTGCATTTATTGGAATTTACGCGCTTGGATATTGTGTTTATACCAAGCGGTTCAGAGATATTGGAGCCTATTTTATAATAGTTGTTTGTGCGCTTATGTTTGCCCAGACAATTAATCAAAAATATCTTGGTAACTTATTTGGAAATGTTGCCGCTGCACTTAACTGGAAAACTGAAGTAGCCACGGCAAATTCCGCTTCCAGCGCCAGTGCATCTGATATTTCCGGTTCTGCCAATTTAGGCACCGCAGCATCTGGCGAGATGATTGTTTCCATCGATGCAAGCGCTCAAGGCGACATGGCTGTTTCAGCCGAAGCATCAGCAACGCTGGAAGAACCGCCGCGTATTACCACATTTGAAGACCAATTAAACAGCATCTATAAGATTCCTACATTTACTACGCTGATGGGACATTTTTATACCTATTACTGGACATTGCCTGTTCTTATTGTTTCACTGCTTATACTATGTTTTGCAATTATGTATTTTCTAGAGAGGATAAAGAAAAAGGAGGGTGGCGAAACCGAACAGGTGCCAAAGCCAGACTGGCGTAAAATGGTGCTTGATTTTATTTTTTCGCCGTACTTTGGACTTACAGTCTGTGCATTTTTATTTATAGTGTTTAGCGTTTTTCTTGCGATATTCAAGGAATTACGCTATGGCATCGCAATGTATCCGTTCATGATCATACTCCCTATATTTCTTTTGAACAGCATCCAGGACAAGCGCATTATTTATGCAATGGGTATAGCACTTGCAATCAGTTTTTCCGCAACGGCATTTAACGAAAGTAAAATTCCTTATATATGGCGGGGTTATCCAGAAAAACTCTATCGGTTTGCCGCCGAACCCAAAATTCCGGCGTTCATTATTTGTACCACCAACCATTATCCGCTTATTCTTCCCTATCTTGCTGATGACCAGATTTATATTTTCGACACCAATATATACACTGCGTTTGAAAAATTTCAGTTTGATGAATTTTTTCTTATCATGAATGATCCTATCATCAATGATAATATTATTGATTCAAAAATATGGGAGATAAAAGAAGCCTATAAAGTCGGGGTGAATATCGGATTATGGACAGTCGGAAAGCTTAAACGATTGGTTCCTGCCGCAGTACCCATAACGATAGAAAACGGATCATAACAACAAAATGACTACGACAGATATTGATGCTTATTTTCGCAGGCTTCTCAAAATTGAAGATTGGGCATCTTGTGATTCTGCGTTAAACGGGCTGCAAGTTGATAACAGCGGCGTTCCGGTGTGCAAAATCGCATTTGCTGTTGATGCGAGTCTTGAAACTTTCGAACGGGCAAACGCAATAGGAGCCGGTATGCTCTTTGTACACCACGGGCTTTATTGGGGACATCAGATTGCGCTTACCGGAAATTTTCGCCGGCGGATTAAATATTTATTTGACCATGATATAGCTTTATATGCGGCACATCTTCCGCTTGATCAGCATCCCGAACTGGGCAATAATGCGGTGCTTGCAGAAAAGCTCGGCATGACCGCGCTTGAGCCTTTTGGTGTTTATCATGGGCGGACTATAGGATACAAAGGAACGTTGACTGCCCCGCTTACACTTGATCAGGCCGGGGAGCGTATTGCCTATAAATCCCGGCCTGCCGTTGCGCTTTTACCTTTTGGAAAGAACATTAATACAACCTGCGCGGTGGTGTCGGGGGGGGCTGCGAAAGAGGTTGAACAAGCGCTTGCTGAAGGTGTTGATCTCTATATAACCGGTGAATCTGCTCATTCGATATACCACACAGTGATGGAAGGCAAGCTTAATATGCTCTGCGGCGGACACTATGCGACAGAAGTTTGGGGGCCGCAGAAGCTTGCCGAAAA
>JAITHM010000050.1 GCA_031279965.1 Spirochaetaceae bacterium | reverse complement strand
GCAAGATTGTTATTGACTTTAACATCAACAAACATACGGTAGCCGTCTTTGTGTTTTACGATAGCAAACGGACGGGTTATCTCATCGCATATATCAATCCAATTTTGCGCCGAAAGATTGTGATTAGCGTCTTTCCCTTTATGCCGTGTTATAACGCCGTATCTGACGCTGAAAAAATCTCCGGTAAGGCCGTGCTCTTTCAATGCCTGCGGCGTAGTTGCCATGTAGAAATAAGAGCGGGGTAGTTTGGCCTTTTCTTCCGGCGTTCCGTGAAGTATTTTTACGACACTGTCTTTTAAGTTTGGTAGTCCCATACTCCCATTATCGACACTTCCAGCTTCATCAAGGGCGTAGTTGATGTTCCCCGTCTCCCCGCTGAACGTCCCCACGTTGCCGGTGGCTGATTTATTTGTTCGGTAATGCGCGGCGGACAGGGGGGCTTGACAAAATTTAGAAATTATGTCAAAATTAAAGAGCATGAAAGATTTCATTGCTTCCAGAATTGGTTGTCCTGCGGAAGGGCGTTTTCTTCGCCGGTTACTGCCGGCGTGGTGTGGACGTGCAACGCATTCTTTCCATAATAAGCGGGCAAAACGGGATGGCCTGAATTGCCGTTCTATTTTTGGGGCATGGGGTGCCCGCCCCGCGTCCGGGGCATGCCGGTTTCTGACCGGCCTAACAACCAGCTTTTTTGACCGGCGTGTTACGTCCGGCATAAAAGGCAGGCATGGAGCCTGCAGCATATAAATAAATTCATAATTACAAGGAGTAGAAATTATGAAAAAATGGTTGGTTATTGTTCTTGTTTGCGTTGCTGCTGTGGCATGGGCGCAAGAAGATGAAGAGGGTGGTACTATTAAGGTTACCGGTGAGGTAAAATCGGGTATTAACTTTACCAAAGTGGGCGAGAACGATTTTGGAGTAAGGCCCTACAGTGATGATGCGGATAAAAACTTCCATACACAGGTGCAGGTTGATTATACCCGCGGAAGTTCTGGCGCGTCGGTACGGTTAGTTGCTGATGAGCTTTCTACACTAGGCTCTACTACTGTTTCCTATTTTTCACCGTTGAGTCATGCCTATGGGTGGATTGGTCTTTTTGACGACAAGTTTGAGTTTTCCGGCGGTATTCTGGATAACAACAAGTGGGGCACGCTCACCTCTTTTAACCTTGATACCAGCATGGACAACGCAAACGGCCTTAAGCTTGAATTCAAGCTCATCGAGGGCCTGTCGTTTGGTGTGAACGTCTTAAATGCACAGCCGGGAACATCGCTTACGGTAAAAGAATCGTTTAAGCCGATTGTTTTTGGCGGAAAGTATACCACTGAACAATTTGGTATTGCGGCAGAATTTGTTACCGCAAGCATGGGGTATACCTTTTGGGGTAATAAATGGGACAAAGGGCCAAACCAGGTCTCGACCGGCAGCGGTACCCCTTCTCTGTTTAAAATCGAGAACAACCTTACACAGACAACATTTGGCGCCCTCTTTAGCGGCTTTTACTACGGCGTAGAGAATCTTACCCTGGAGATGGACGGCAGCTTTGCCATGTGGAGTGAGGGGGATGTAGTCCTACCCGGCACTGGCGGCATCCAGACAGTGGATCAGCCTGAAGCGAGTATCTTTGGACTCAGCGCGCAGGGTCTGTATACGATCAACGATCTGGTAACTGCCGGTCTTAAGATTGACTTCTCACGCTTCGGCACCAAGTATCAAGATGATGACACGAGCGCCATGAGCGTGGTCTTTATCCCCAAGGCTGCCTTTACGCTTAACCCCACCGTTGGCTTGGGGCTTGAAGCGACCGTCGGCCTTATCGACATGCTGAGCATGGAGGGTTTTGACGACTGGAACAGCGGCCTTGAGATTGCCGTAAAACCCAGCGCAACCTTTACGTTTAGCAAGGGCTTTAAGGCAGTGCTCTTCTACAAGCTTGACAATGTAACGCATGGCTATACGGACAGCGAGGCTGCATCGAACCCTAAGCTCAAGGATTCTCTAACAACGCACACCATTCAGCTTGACATGATCTGGGCGTTCTAATTTTTAGAACGGCCAAAAAAAACCGCCCGTTTGGGCGGTTTTTTTATGCAATTTTAGGTTAATCAGTCAATCCAAAAAACCGGTTCGAATTATCCCACAAGACCTGCGCCATCTCTTCCTCAGAAAGCGCCAGTATCTCGGCAAGCCGCTTCGCCGTTAACCCAAGGTATTTGGGCATATTGCGCTTCCCGCGAAAATCCGCCGGAACCATAAACGGACTTTCAGACTCTATCAATATTCTATCCTGCGGTACCGCCAGCGCCGTTTCGTGCAAATTCCGCGCGTTCTTATACGTAAGATTCCCCGCAAACGAAAAATACAAATTCAGTTTAAGCGCCTTCTTCGCATACTCGGCATTCTCCGAATAACAATGCATCACCCCGCCCTTAGGCGGCAGCCTGTCGCGCAAGATGTCAAGAACATCACGCCCCGCCTCGCGGTTGTGTATTATAACCGGCAGATCAAGCCGCGACGCAAGATCAAGCTGCTGGATAAAAAGCTCTATCTGCGCAGTTTTATCGCCAAACTTATGGTAGTAATCCAGCCCAATTTCCCCCAGCGCTACCACGCGCGGCATCTGGAGGTTCTGCTTAACCTTTGTAAGCCAGTCCTTGCCAGGATTTTGCACCTCAGACGGCGACACCCCCGCCGCAAAATACACATTGGACGCCATTTTAAGATTCCCGTAAACCCGTGCAAAATCAATAAGATTGTTACAAATCGAAAGTATGCGGGTTACCCCCGCCTGCCGCGCCTCTTGAGTAATAAGGAGCTGCTTGATAGGATCATCGTCTATAAGCCCAATATGAGCATGAGTATCAAAAAACTGCACGGCTTTATCCACAAAAAGAATCTTTCCTGCCCAAACATCACTCGCTGATGCCTTTACTGGACATTTTTAGCATACTGTTTAATCCGAACTTTGTCAAGTTCGCGCGCCGGCAATTCCAAGTCTTAAAAGTGGTCTAAAAGGCACCGCCCCCCGGAACGGACGCGCATCCGTGTTCACAAAACTAGTTGGACGCGCCTGGACGGACGCACGCTTTGGCGTGGCCTTGTTTTCTACGCGCCAAACGTTCTGTGCCCCCGGCTTCGCGCCCGTTCCGGCCTTTCCCCGTTCCGGCTCTTGGAATTGATTTTAACAACAAGGTTTTCAGGGTAAAAAGGGCAAATAGTTCACTATTTGCCCTTTTCAGGTTTGACGTGCGCGCCGGCAATTCCAAGTCTTAAAAGTGGTCTAAAAAGGCACCGCCCCCCGGAACGGGCGCGCATCCGTGTTCACAAAACTAGTTGGACGCGCCTGGACGGACGCACGCTTTGGCGGCCGTCAGCGCAGTTGGAAGCGCACCGGATAGCGGATGCGTACCGCGGTAATCTGGCCGTTCGCTTCGGCGGGAACAGCCTGCGCGCCGCTGAACGCCTTCACCGCCGCCTCGCCAAAACCACGCCCTTCCGGCTCTTCCCGCAAAATGTTAATCCGCGTAACAACTCCCTGCTTGTTGACAAAAAGCTCCAGGATAACCCGCCCCTGGTCAATGCCCGACCGCTGTGCAATGGACGGATACACAAGTTTTGCAAGTATCTCTTTTTCGTCAAAACGGGGCATTTTTGAAATCTTGCTTTGAGAAACGTATTCATCGGCAGGCAGTGCAGAAATTGCCGTGGGCGCCGCGGCAACAAGATCGGGCACAACTTCTGTTTCAACAAGATTTTCTGCAACGGCTTCCGTTATATTTTGCTGAACCGAAGTGTCCGGCGGCGGCGGCGGCGCTTCGTTCACGTCAACAAGCTTGATTACGTCGGCACGTTCCGGCGGCGCTTCAAGCACGGTATCCACAGTAACGGCAATACCAAAAATCGCCGCAAGATGAATCCCCGCGACAACAGCAAACACAAACGCCCGATGCGAATAATTAGCTTTCATCTTTTACCACAAACGATACAACACGATATTCAAGAAACTGAAGTATCTGCAACACTTTATTGATGTTTTTATACGGCGTATTTTTATCGGCAAGAATGTGTACCCGCGTGTCCGGCGCGTTCCGGTATAAATCGTCAATCGTGTCCTGTATCATCGCAAGCGACGCGGGGTTGCCGTCCATAAACGTATCCCCCGCCTGATTTATCCAAAGTTCAAGATTCTTTTTATCGCTGACTTTCGCAACGGCTTCCCGTGCCTCTGGATAATCAATCTTTACTTCTTTGCGATAGTTAATAAGCGCAACCAGCATGATAAAAATTAACAGCAAAAACGCCACATCCGACATCGCATTGGTGGGAATAATCATTAAGCCTTTGGAACGTTTTAACTTCATCTGCCGCTACTCACCTGCATCATTCATTTTGAACGAAAACGAATCCACCGAAAGTTTTTCGGCAATTTCCACAAACGCAACAACATTTTGCCAGGGAGCTTCCTGCGAAATGGTAAGCAGCACGGCAAGGTTGGGGCGCTCTTTGACCGCGGCGGCTATGTTTTGTTCAGCCTCGGCGGTGTTTACCTCCTGCCCCATAAACATGATTGCGCCGCTCTCGTTTAATTCATAACGCAGTATATCATCTTTAAGCAAAAGCCGCGTCGAGTTTTTCTCTGGAAGATTAAGCAGGTAACCGTGGTTAATATTAAAGCCCGCTATTACAATAAAATATATGATGAGCAGAAAAGCCAGATCGCTTAATACCGAGCTTGACTCAAAGAGTTTTCGCTTCGTCCGTTTGATTTTCATAAAAAGTAAGCTCCGCAATTATTTCTGAACAGCTTGTTTCGATATTGCTTGCAAACCGGTCTACAACATGGCTTAACAGCGAGCTTGCTATCATCGCTATAATTGCAATAATCAGGCCGAACACCGTGGTAATAAGCGCTTCGTAAATGCCGTTTGCAACAATCTGCGCGTTTACTTCGGTCGCTTCGGCAATGGACTTAAACGCCCCAATCATGCCGGAAACTGTTCCCAGAAAGCCGGTAAGCGGGGCAAGCGATCCAAGCGCCGAAAGAAAATCAAATCCGCTTTCCAATTTGTTGATGCACGTTATCGCTTCGGTTTCCGCATTTTTTTCCAGGCGGTGCTCCGATAAATTCGGATAATCAACAAGCGTAAAAAGAATGCGCGCACCCATGCGCTTTTTCCGGCTGCGTTTGAGAAATTTTCGCGCGCCTTCAAAATCATCTTCACCAAGCATTTTCTGAACTTGCTCTTTAAGATCGTCAACCCGTAAATCGCATCTAAAAAAAATAAAAATAATCCGCTCTATCGCAATTGATACTGTTGCAATAGAAAAAGCAAGAAGCGGCCACATGAATGCGCCGCCCATCTTAAACAAATTAAGCAGTGATATGCTCTCGGTTGCTGTTGTTTCCATATAAATTCCTTGTGTTTATTCTTTATCTTTTGTAAGTATGTATTCATTATACAGTACCCGCGTTATCTTCTCCCAGTCATAATCAACATAAATCCACGCGGATGCTTCATACCAGTCCGACTCCAGCGCACCGGCTTCACGGCTTTCTTCAAGCAGCTCCGGCAGCACAGGAGCCGCCTGCCGCTCCGCCTTGTTTTTCGGCAGCAGCCGCGGCCGCCAATAGGCTTCAAACGTATTCTGGGTGGCAAACTGCGGTACACCCTTCAACCCGCGCATCCAGGAGCTTAGATACGAAACACGGTCTGCGCGGTTCCGCAGCGCCGTAAGCGCCCTGTCGTCAATAAGACGCGCTGCATCCCGCCGTATTTTGCCGCCGCGTATTTCCATGCGCGTTATCGGGCTTAGTAATGTCCACGCGCCGTTCAATGCTCCAAAGCGCCGAAACCGCCCGCGGCCTCGCGCATCGACATCATATTCATTCCACCCGCCGTAGTTTCCCGCCAGAAAATGCACACTGATAACCTGGAAAAAACCAGCTTCATCCGGCACCGTTCCATAAAAGGTAAGATAGGGAAGCGCCGGCGTCTTCCACCGTATCATCGGAGTCCCCGCACTATCTGTTCCTACAAGAAGTTCAAAGTTTATTGTGTCAAGATTGCGCCACCGCTCAACTGTTTTGAAGGAACGTTCCG
Source organism: Spirochaetaceae bacterium (assembly GCA_031279965.1). Classification (GTDB taxonomy): domain Bacteria; phylum Spirochaetota; class Spirochaetia; order Treponematales; family Breznakiellaceae; genus JAIRPU01. Next base: position 15,524 of record JAITHM010000050.1, on the reverse strand, counting down.
AACCGTCAAGCAGCGTGCCTCCCTTTTCAACAACGCCGTTTATCGCCGCGCAGCCAGAAAACATACCAAACACAAGAAAAACAACCACACTACGCATCAACGTTGATGATAGTATCCGTTACGATAAAATTCAAGCGCCTGCCCAAATCAGCACACGCAGGGTTCCAAAAATGGTTGTTATTGACTGAGTTTTTCTTGTACTTCGCGGGCTTTGCGGGCAATGCCTGAATTTTGTTCGGAAGCAAGGCGCTGTACCTCCGGCAGAAAATTGGTGAATTTATTCTGTGCAGTCAATTCCAGCGCCCACGCCTTGTCGCCGGCTTCTTTCGATGCAAAAAGCCGTTCAACAAGCGGGCGTACCCGGTCGGTTTTAACCTTGCCAAATGTTGTGATAAGGCCGTTGGAAAGCGGGCGCTGATTAAGCCGTTTTGCCTCCTGAAACACCGCGATAATTTTTTCCGCGTAACGGTCTGCGTTAATGGCAAGCAGCATTTCCGCACAGATGATTTTAAGCCGGTCGCTTGTTTTTTTTTCGTCAAAGAGCTTTTCAAGAATATCACTACATTCTGCTGAACCGATGGCTCCCAGCGATCGCGCCGCTTCATCCTGCACGGCAGGAACCTGGTCTTTTTCCGCCCGGAATTTAAGGTAAGGAACCGCATCGTTAAGCTTGCGCGTACCGGCCGCTTTTACCGCGGCAAGACGGGTTTTGTAGTGCGAATCACGAAAGGCATCCAGTATTGTTTTGTCTGCGTCGCTGCCGGGAAAAGAACCCAGCGCCTCGACCGCCGCGGCGCGGACATTGGGATCTTTCGATGCCGCCGCGGTGCTCACCGTATCAAGCGCCGAATCGTCGTTGATTTTCGCCACCGCCGCAAGCGCCGTCATTGTCAAAACCGGCCGTTCATTTTGACTGATGATGCCGGTTAAAAATTCTGTCGTTTTTTTTGAACGGGTTTCCCCCAGAGCCTCAACAATCTGCCGCTGAGTTTCTTCAAGCGGGTTTTTAGTCTCGTAGTATTCAATCAAATAGGCGGCAGAAGCATCGGCGCTCGCTTCGTTGTTTGCCATCCCGATAGCCCGAATCGCCGCGTTGAGATAGCGCTCTTCCCCCGCTTCAACAAGCTCCCGCAGGCTCTGCTGAGCGGCGCTGTATTTAATCTTGCCCACATAATCAATCGCGGCAAGCACGTTAACGCTCTCCACATCTTCGTTATTTTCGATAAGGCTTATCGCATCGTTTTCCAGTCCCGCCTTTTCCCGGCTTGCAAAAAAACCGATGATTTGAGATTTAATCGCCGGATTTTTTGTTATGCGGACAAGTTCAACTAAATCGTTGTCCAGCCCATCGCGTTTGTCATTTTTAAGCGTTTTGATAAGTTCAGAAATTTCGTTGTCGGTACCATAACGAAGCACATCACGTTCGGCATCCTGAGCGCCAAGTACGGCGGCGCAGCACAGACAGCACAGAGCCCACAACATTCTGCTGAATCTTGACAGGTGCATATCAAGCCCTCGCTTAATCAGGCCGTTCAATCATTTTTCGTTGAAGGTCGGCAGCGCGTTCCGGCGGCATGAGCGAGAACCAAAACGAGACGATCGATGCGGTACCCGCCGCCTGAGCGAGCTCTTCAACTTTTCGCAAAATATCAATGGCATACTGATCATCAAGCGCAAGCAGATTGGCAACGGCGCTTTCCGGCGGTATGCCGGCAAGATATTTGGCTATCTGTTCAACATTTTTGTTTCTTACCGCACCAAGCTCTTCAGTTGCCGTCATTGACTTTTCACGCTCATCAAGCCCTTGTTGGCGGGTTTCAATTTCCGCCGCCATCTGCTCTATTTGAGTGCGCTGAGCGGCAATTTCCGCGGCGTTTTTTTCAAGTTCCTTCGCCTGGAGGTCAAGCGCCTCAAGCCGTACCGCAAGCCGCTCCGCATCCAAATTAATGATCTCGCCTTCTGCTGCCGGCAGCTGGCTTCGCCCCTGAATACCCAAAAACTTGTACACAGGAGCAAGCGTTGTTTTAATGTCAATAACATTAAGGTGATCAAACCATACAAGTCCACCGGCAACCGCCATTGCGATTAAAAGTATGAGTAATAGAGACCGAGCCATATTCCCCTCTTTATTCTGCGATCTCCCGCCCTGCAACGGGCATCAGATACAGCAACTCTATAGTAATAGAAGCTAAAACTGTTTATCAAGCACCACTCTGCGCATGTCTGCCCCGCGCGTTTTGCCATACCGTCCGTAAAGGCCGCCCCGCCGTTCAGGAAAGGCTGCATCAAGAAAGAGCGCAACAACACGCTGCATCTCCTCCAAATACGCGGAAAAAGCTTCGTTGGCCGTTTTTATTTTTGCTGTTTGACGCTTTAACGCCCGGTATGACTTCAACAAATGCTCCCGTTCCTCTGACGGATATGCCGACGCCCACAGGTAAAAATCAACCTCGCGGCCGGATTCTGCATCATCAAAAATTGCGCACCGTTCCGCTTCAAGCATTTCCAGCCGGCCGCTTTCCCGGGTAAGCCGCTGCTGGGCATTGTCAAAATCAATCCAGCGCTTGTTATAAACAGCCGCTTCGATCTCGTGTTGAAGCGCCTCTATGATGACAAGAACCGCTGTTTCCGCATCGAAAATACGGCATAGTTTCTCCGCACCGTGCTCCGCTGTTTGGGGTGTTGTTGTTTGTAAAACTGCCATCAATTCCTCCCTGTTCTTTTCTTATCGGAAATGCCGCGCCCGCTCTTAACTGCGTTCATTGGTTGTGGAGAAGGACGGCTGATGCGGGAAGGCCTTTACCAGATCCTTGGCTTGAAGTTACCAGGGCTTTCTGCAATTTCTACGGCTTCACCGTTTTGTGCTATAACGAAAAAGCCTTTTTTTTGTGCATAGTTGAGGGCGCTTTCGGACACAATGCCTCCGGCGACGGCCCCAAGGAGTTCACGCCGGTCTCCACGCTCCCGCATAAATTTACTTATTATATCCATACGTTCAAGGTGGTCATCTACATCACTTACTTCAAGCTTTGTCTTAACTTCCACGGCCATTGCGTAAATACCGTTTTCAAGAAAAACATCGGCCTCGGCCAGCACTCGTTTTTCTCGGATAAATTTCCTGCATTCACTGCCTTGCGAAAATTCATAGCCTAATTCCCGGAATTTATCCCAAAGCCGCGTTGCCACCATTTTTTGCATCAGTTCACCTACCGAAGCGGACAAACCGTTGATGTTTTTCGTCGTTTTATCAACTTCCGCACGTAAGGCCGCCATACCCTTATCGAACTCCTCCGCCCTCTTGCGGTCTTTCTCGCGCTCTTCCTCCGCTTTCTTGTGCTCTTCTTCCGCCCTCTTGCGGTCTTTCTCGCGCTCTTCTTCCGCTTTCTTGTGCTCTTCTTCCGCCCTCTTGCGGTCTTTCTCGCGCTCTTCTTCCGCCCTCTTGCGGTCTTTCTCGCGCTCTTCTTCCGCTTTTCTGCGGTCTTCTTCAAGATTTGCCCTGGTTTCCATCAAGGCGGCCCAAACTTTCTCGAAACTGAGGGTTTTCCCCCATTCCGCCGCTTCTTCTGCTGTCATGTATGGCATAAAAACCTCCGTCTGATGTTTTAAATATAAATGATGTTATGGAATGATGGCAAGCATTCCTATTTGATGCAGTCGCAGGCAGACACTCAAAAACGAGCGCTCAGTTTGGCGCTGAGCGCGGCGGCCTGAGTGAAAACGCCAGTTCTGCCAAACTCTCCGGTTTGACACGGGTAGAACTGGGCGTTAACGGTAAGGTCGAGTCCCTGTGCAATGCTTTGCTGAAAGCTTAGAACCGGCGCAAACGACCCGTCTTCCAACGCAATAATGGCTGCGGCGCTCAGCGAAGTATAGTTTGTCATGTTGTATTGAACGCTGGGATAAAGATAATGTTCCTGCCGGTAGATGCCGCCTTCGTTGAACGCCATTTCTGAGTTTGCGCCGCTGTAAAGGTAGCTTGTCATTACGATAAGGCTTTGGAACCAAATATTCGGCTCGCGGGGGCCAAACGAATAGTCGGCGCCGCAGCTTACTGCAAAGCTGTCCAGTCCGCTTGGTTTATGCGGGTTAAGCTTGTAAAGGGCATCGGCAAAGATACCCGCAACAACATCCGCTTTAAGCGAAAGTCCTCCGCGGTGTATGCCAGCCGTGTAATCCACCGCGCTTTGAGGAAGGGAGTGCGGCGTTTCATACGAGTAGAGCGCCTGAATACTGAATTTGTCGCTGTGCTTTTCGGTGGCAATTCCAGTAAATGCTCCGTTCCACTGGGCATTTACTGGATCTTTCGGGGCGGAGACAAAGGCGAGAATTTTACTGGTATCACCTGGGAAGACAGCGTATGCGGCGCCTAAAATTGCCCGGGGGCGGGCATCTGGCAGAAGCGGATTACGTGAATTAAGGAAATCCATCGGCCCCCAGATCTGCCCATAGCCGAATGCCTGGCGGAAAAGGCCAATATCAAGCCCCGTATGTTCTGTTGTGAAACGCAGATAGAGCCGTTCCAGTTCGATGGCGGCGGCAAAATTCGCTCCCGTGTTCAAGCCGAGCAGAGCAGCGTTTTCACCGGCAGATGCGATAAAATTAAATGCGCTGTAAAAAGCTGCAAGACTGCCTATTTTTGCCTGCATTCGCAGGTTAAGGTATTCTTCCAGGGTAAAGGTTCCCTGCGCCGGCTCTTTGTCCCACAAACGGGCACTGAACGTACTGTCAAGCACGCCAGAAAACGACGGTGCTCCAAAAAGCGTCACATTTATTATCATCATGATGAACACTGCACAATAGTTTTTTTTCATGCCGTACTCCTATTAATCAAGGTTCTTGTGCCTAGCGTTCCAGATTTTGGGTGCTGAATACGCTGTCGGCAATTGGCTTGTCAAGCACGACGTTCTTCATCGTCATGACCGTGCTGCTGTCCCGCCGCAAAAGGTCGCGGATTTCAACTTCAACGGGATACCGCTTCCCGCCAAAGCTTTCTACTTTACGCAGGCGGTATTCTTTGAGTTTTTTGCCGGAAAGCGCGTATTGCTCGGAGCGCACCATATCGCCTGAAGCCTTGTCCACCCATATTTTCTGCGTGGGGTAACTTTCTGTTTTTTTCTTTGCCGTAAGTTCCAGCACCCAGCAGCTTTTTCCGTCCACTGCCTCCTCTCCGGCGATGCGGGACGTATAACGCACGGAAAGTTTATCGTTGTCGATGGTATCCTCGTATGACATATCGCTGTTCATCATCGATTGTTTGAGCATATTGCTGGAGATAAGCAGAGGTTTTTCAAGATCCAGCGAATACATATACAGCCGGCCATCGCGTTTTAGGTACTTCGTGCCCACATCATCAGTGTTGGTGAATTCAATAAAACTGAGAGTGCTCCCTTTCGCCCACACCTTCATCGTCTTTACAAAACGCTGCCCTTTGTAGGTGATAATCATTTCTCCATCGTACATGATCGTGTCGTAAATCTCATTGTTGTCGATACGATCCAACAACGCTTCTGCGGAAGGCTGCTGCGCCGTCAGCACGTACGGCAACGCTGCCGCCAGGACAAGACCAATCATTCTGTTTTTCATAAGTTCTCCTTCAATTTGTGCTAATGCACTAGTTCAATCTTAATTGTCCTAGTAAAATATGTCAATAGCTCAATCTTGAAGACACCATGTTCAAAAGACGCCGCAAAATTGCCGCGCATGAGTTTTGGGACAGGCTCTAAGGCTATATGCTGCGGCAGATTGTACGATAGGCGCAGCTTGAACATTTTTTGCGGGGAATTTTTTTCTGCGCAAACGCCGTTCCGTACGCATCTATCGCTGCCACGCGGGGGCTTAAATCAAGTTCCAAAACTGCCGCCGCATGCCGTGCGATAAACACCTCGAGCATCTCCATCGTTGTTTGATAATCAGCCCGTTGAATAGCCGATCTTCCCTGGGGCCGGATAACATAAACAGGACGGTTTTGTACAACTTGAAGAAAAAGCGCATATTCAACAGGGGTAGAATTTGAATATTCAAAAAGCCGTATATAAAGCGGCATCTGAAAATCTTCCAACGTGGCAGAGTCGTTTTGAACACAGGCGCTTTTTTTCGGCACACGCCCGCTTTTATAATCAATAATGCAGGGGATATAATCCGGCGACAGGGAAACCCGGTCAATCGTGCCGGTAAGAATAACATGTTCCCGTTCTTCGCGGCAGGCTTTTTCCAGCGCCGCGCAGCTCCACAAATCAAAATGCGCGCCCTCAAACTCTAAAACCCGCGTAATATTTGCCGCAAGCGCCTCTGCCATTGACGCGATAAGCGGCGCGGCAAGCGGGCCGCGAAAAGCTTTAAAACTTTGTGCTTTTGCGGCAGCAATCTCTTCCGTCCATGCGCTGTATTCAGCAATGCGTGCCGTTTTAAATGCGCCGTCTTCCTGGGTAATCCGTTCAAAAAGGTCGTGGAGTATTTCATGGTAGAGTATGCCTTTATTTTCATCATCAAGCATGCGAGCCTGGACAGCATACGGTTTAAGTTTAAAAATATCGTGATACAGCCAATGCACAGGGCACGGAAAAAAATTATTAAGACTTGTTGCCGAAATACGCAGTTTTTCATCGGGACAGGGCGCATCGCGGTCTTTGTATTTGATAAGCTTGATTCTTTCACGGATGCTGGCTGCCGTACTACTGTCTTTGGGAACAGGTTCATACAGAAAGTTGTATGCCGAAGCGCGATAAAAAAAACTCCATGAATCAAAACCGGTTTTTTGTTCGGGGAAAAGCATGGCAGGAAAATCTGTGCAGCGTGCCCACCAGTCTTTTTCGGCATGATAGATGTCGTTGTTTGGCGCGGCGGCGTTAAGAATAATCTGATGCCCCCCCTCCAAACTATGCGGACGGTTAAAATAACTGTGCGGAATTGCCGCGCCAGAAAAAGCATGACGCGACAAACTGATGCGCACACGGTTCCTTCTGCCATCAGGATATATGGTCTGTTGATAACTCTTTATAAATTCTTTTGATACATCATTATCATCAAGAGATAAAAGTTTTCGTTTATCCTGTCGCAGGAACGACAGCGGGCGAAATACTTTGGTAAGAGCATCCTGATGAGCATTTATAACAAGATGCGCCGCCGCTGGAATTGATGCGGCAACACCATAGGCAAAAATATTCACGCCGCTGTGTGTTGTTTCGCTCACATGAATGCGCTCTTTAAGCAGCATGGAAAATACTTCAAGCGGTGCAGATGATGCAAGCGCAGGATATTTTTTTTCAAGCAGCACAAGCGAAGAAAGCTCGTCAAAGACACGGCCTAAAATTCGGGAACTTTCTCCTGTCCATGCATCAAGAAAAAAATGCGCGCAGAAATCACGTGTGTGATATAACAATGCGGAAAAATTTTTTGAATGTGCAATCCGCGTTAGCTTGGCTTTAAGCTTGCGATAATGGTTATGAAGGCGCGAATCCTTCTGACTGCCGTAAAAAGCATCCTCCCATACATCACGCTTTATTCCGCGGTGCCGGTAGCCTGCAACGCAGTTATTAGCAATGCCAAAGTCAAGAAGCGCCCTGTTTTTGTTGGGGCAGCGCCAGGGAAGCGCGGTAACCGTAAGCAAAGCTTGAACAGCATTCCATGAAAATGAAGCACGGACACACTCATCAACAAGCGAAAAAAAACAGCCTGCCGCATAATCTGCTATGGGTTTTCCTGAACGGATACGAAACGGAATATTATATGCCTTCAAGTTCTGTTTAAGATATGGTTCAAGAAGCTCAAGTTCCCCGGCACTCAACGCTATATCTTCATAGGCAATGCCTTCTTCATGCAGGCGGCGTATTTCGAGCATGGCGGCGCGCACTTCCGCATGAGCCGACTCGTAGACCAAAAGCTGTTGAGCATCCGCGTCATCAGTAAGCTGAAGATCAATTTTATGAACATTGGGAGCACAGAGCAGTTCTTCGTATTCGGCAAAATCTTCAATAAGTGCGGGGTAAATAATATAATAATCATGATGAGTATCTTTAAAAGGAGGTTTTTCCCAGGAAGGCTCAAAGAGTTTATGCTCTTCCAAAAAAGATTCGTAGTGTTCTTCAATCAGTATAAAGTCATGCCATTCCGGGGCATACAGGGCGTCTTCGCGTGTTTCCCGCGTTTTTTTGCGCCACAGTTTAAGACTTGGGAGAATTACCGCGATATTCCGCGCAAAAACGAGGCTGTCTTCGGCAAAAGCTGGAGGAACAAGCGTGCGCAGAAACGGCGTTCCGGCGTTTTTTTCGCAGAGCATGCGCGCATACAAAAGCCGCAGTGTGCGGTTTACCGGCCGTTTGTCAGAAAATGCCGCACATAAATTTTCAGCTTTGAATACATCCCACGCAATAAAACGCTCTCGTGCCAGTACCGGTATGTCAAATGCGGCAAGCGCGTGCCGTGCCCAAAAAACGGCGGCAGTTTCTGAGTGGAAGACAAAGCGTGCGCCGCTTTCAATAGAATGTTCGTTTATATGTCTGTGTAAAAGTGAAAGTATTTCATTCGTCACCTATCGTGCTCCGCGCAAGAAATCAGAAAATCGGGAAGCGATATATGCCGTAACGGACCGCCGCGATCTTCGTATTCTATCACGCTATCAAGATACACGACAAAGAGAAAGAGGGGGGCTCTGATTTCCACAAATTCATGCAGTGTGGAAAGAGCGGCCTCTTTTGCTTCGCGCATTTCAAGAGTGTCATCAGACATAATAGTTTGGATGCAGAATATTTTATCAGAGCTGGTTGCGACAAAATCAATGGAGTGCGCGTTGATTTTACCGCTGAATATTTCGCAGCCGTGACGCTGCAATTCATTAACAATAATATTTTCAAGAATGCCGCGCCGGGCTGGATTTATCGTGCAGCTTATCGCATGAAAGAGTGCGTGATCACCAATATAATAGCGCGAATGTGCCGCCTGAATTTTCATCGTAACAAAATTCATCATGCGAAGGCGTACGATAACAAAAGCTGATTCAAGATACCGGATAATACTACTAATATCAGATAAATTTTTGGTATATTTTTCCCGCTTAAAATGTTCTGTTAGTTTTCCCGCAGAACATTCTTCTCCAATATGTTCAAAGATATATTTAATTATTTTTTCGAGCAGCTCAGTGTTTTTAATATTATAACGCCGTATAACATCATGATGAAGTATTGATGTATAAATATCATTTAACTTTGTTTTATACGAAAGTCCTTCATCAAAAATCGTTGCGGGAAAGCCGCCTTTTTCAACGTATGATGCAAACGAAGTATGCGCTGATTCTTGTACGGCAATAGCCCGCTGAAGAAGGCCCAGCGGCTGCTTATCCAGAACAGGTTTTACAACCCGGCGGTATTCCGCGTAGGAAAGCGGGCTTAGTTTAACTTCCGCCCAATCGCTTGCAAAGAGCTTCTTTTTCCCGCTTTTATCGTAGGACGCTCCTGATACAGCGACACAAAGTGCAATACTTCCCTGTGCGACAAGCGGAGCAAGCGTTTTTTCCCATCCTGAAATAGTTTGAACTTCATCTAAAAAAAGATAGTATTTCTTGTCTGCTGTAATAAGCTTAGACAGATGCTGCTTAAGTTCACGCTGAGTTTGAACTTCAGGGAAAACGATTTTTTCAAAATCAAGATAGATGATGTGATCATCCTCTACACCGCTTTCTTTAAGGCTGGCAATAAGCTCGCGTACAAGAAAACTTTTACCACAGCGCCGTATTCCGGTTAACAAAATAATACGCGAATCATCAAGCGCATCGGTAATACGGGGAGAAAATACCGTGCGGCATATATATTTTGGTGATGTTCGTACCGCGTTATTCATTTTACCGCGACATGCCTCTCTAAATTAAGCGCTGACCATACCGCCATTGCTTCCTGCCCCAAACGCCAAAACCCAATCGATGTAACACCCTGTTTACGGTACATATCGACACGTGTTGCTATAGAGTATTCATCTTCATAAAAGACTGTTACTTTAACCAAAACATCATAAGTAAACGTTGGAATGCCATTTACCCGTTGAACATTCTGTACGCCATGCTCTTTTTTAATGCGCTCTGTCGTTGCGTTTACAAGCGCCCGCGAAGTGCTGGTATTCCCCCACGCGCGTCCGTAAAAAGGAATCCCCATGACAAGTTTTTCGCTGCCGATTGACTGCAGGGCATAGGCTGCAACATTGCGGCACCACTTCATTGAGGCGACAGGGCCAGGTGCGCTTGTTGACCAGTGTTCATCATAAGCCATAACAAAGACCCGGTTTGAAATTGAAGCAATCTTACTATAATTATACGCTCCAACACTTCGTGTGCGCGCGGGGACACAGACAGAAAATATTTTTTCACGGCCAAGCTTTACGCTTACTTCAGAAAGGAACGAAAGAAAATTCTCTCCATCCTGCGCGGGAACATTTTCAAAATCAATATTCAATCCGTCATAATCCCGCGCAGCCTTGATTATCTGCTGTATTAATGTGGAACGCGCCTTGCTTCCCGGTTCAATGATAAAATGAATAAGCCCCGCGCTGAAACAGGCAACCGACATGTGAACTTTACCGGTAAAATTGGCAAGTTTGCTTCGTTTAGGCACCTCGGCAAGGTGGCCGTAACGGTCAACCTCCGCACCAAAATATACCACATCAGAAATTGGCAAATTTGATTTAAGGGCGTTTTCACTACCGTTTATGACATACGTCCAGATTTCATTAAATATGGAGACAGGAAGATCCGTGCCGGCCGGCGGTATTTCGGCAAATGTGACAGGAAAGACTTCTTCATTCACTCCGCCAGCATCCGGCGGCGCGGCAATAGGGGCCGATCGGCATGAGAAGCAGAAAATCATCATAAGGGGTAGTCCAAATTTACACAATCGCTGAAAGGTCATACTGCTCAAATTATCGGAAAAAAAATCAACAACAATTATACTTCAATCTATCAAGCAGGAAAGACTCTCCTCTGGTCAGGCTTAATTTCAACTTTGGCAGTGGCGGTTATTTAAACTGAAAATACTTGAATAAAATAGTTGACGGCTCGAAATTTCAGTAGTAGTATGGAAGGAATAATAAAATCCACGGAGGACATCCATGGGAGATATGGTAACTTTTAGAGTAAACGGACAAACAGTGCACGGGGACGGTGCGCGAAAACTTATTGATTTTTTACGTGAAGAACTCCAGCTTACCGGAACTAAAAATGGATGTGCGGCAGGAGCATGCGGGGCGTGCACCGTGCTTGTGGACGGAAAATCTACGCGCTCGTGTGTGTTTACCCTTTCAAAGCTTGCCGGAAAGTCTGTAATAACGATTGAGGGCTTGAGCGCACGGGAAAAAGAAGTCTATACATTTGCTTTTGCCGAGGCAGGGGCCGTACAGTGCGGCTTTTGTATTCCCGGCATGGTGCTGAGCGCAAAAGCGCTGCTTGATGTAAACGCAAACCCGGACAGTGCCGAGATTGCCGCGGCGCTACGGGCGAATATTTGCCGTTGTACCGGCTATATTAAGATAAAAGAGGCTGTGCACCGGGCCGCGGAGCTTTTTCGTACCGGAGAGACAATTCCCCGCCGTGTCTACAGCGGTGCGGCAGGAGAAGATTTTCCCCGTGTCGATGCCGAAGCAAAGACGCTGGGCATTGGCTTGTATGCTGACGACCTGACCTTCGATGGTATGCTCCACGCATCTGCATTGCGGGCGGCTCATCCCCGTGCGCGTGTGCTTAAGATTGATGCGGCGGCGGCGGCGGCCCACCCTGATTGTGTCGCCGTGTTTACCGCGCGGGATGTGCCGGGCAATAATAAAATCGGCCACCTTGAGTTTATCTCGGACTACGATGTGATGATTGCCGAAGGCGAAATTACCCGGTTTACCGGTGACGCGGTTGCTCTTGCTGTCTGTACAAACCGTGCTGTGCTGGACGAGGTAAAGGCGCTGATTCATGTTGAGTACGAGGTACTTGAACCGCTTACCAGCCCGCAGGCGGCGATGGCGGAAGACGCACCGCTGATTCATACAAAAGAACGGAATATTCTTTCCCATGAACATCTTGTCCGAGGCGATGCCGGCGCAGCTCTTGCGGCATCAAAATATGTGGTCTCTAAACATTATTCAGTTCCATTCACCGAACACGCATTTATGGAGCCTGAATGTGCCGTCGCCTGTCCCGACGGAACAGACGGCCTTGTCCTCTATTCCGGCGGGCAGAGCATCTATGATGAACGGCGGGAATGTGCCCGCATGCTTGGCATTGCGCCGGAGAAGCTTCACGTTAAGTCGCAGCTTGTCGGCGGCGGTTTTGGCGGGAAAGAAGATATGAGCGTTCAGCATCATGCATGCCTTGCCGCATGGCTTCTTAAAAAGCCCGTCAAAGTATTGTTGTCGCGGCAGGAAAGTATCAATCTTCACCCTAAACGCCACGCCATGGAGATGGATTTTACTATCGGATGTGATGAAAACGGCAAACTTACCGCATTAAAGGCCGTCATCGTTGCTGATACCGGAGCTTATGCGTCGCTTGGCGGGCCGGTACTTCAACGCGCCTGCACCCATGCGGCAGGGCCTTATAATTTTCAGATTATTGATATTGATGGTACGGCGGTGTACACAAACAATCCGCCGGGCGGGGCGTTCCGGGGATTTGGCGTATGCCAAAGTAACTTTGCCGTCGAAAGCAGCCTGAATCTCCTTGCCGAAATGGCAGGGCTTTCTCCGTGGGAGTTGCGTTACCGGAATGCGGTTCGTCCCGGCGATGCGCTTCCCAACGGACAGCTTGCCGGCAGGGATGTTGAACTTGTTGCATGCCTTGAGGCTGTCCGTCCCGCTTATGATGCGGCGCTGGCGGCGGGAAAATCGGCCGGCATAGCCTGTGCGTTTAAGAATTCTGGTATTGGGGTAGGGCTTCCTGATAAAGGGCGCTGTATCATTTCTGTTGAACGCGGCATTGCCCATGTACGGACGAGCGCCGCGTGCATTGGCCAGGGTATGGCAACAGTAGCAACGCAGATTTGCTGCCAGGCCGCCGGACTGCCGCCGGAAAAAGTCTATGCCGAGCCGCCGGACACTCGCCGTACGCCCAACTCCGGCACGACAACTGCGTCACGCCAGACGGTGTTTTCAGGCGAAGCGGTGCGCCAGGCAGGGCTTAAGCTTAAGGCGGCGCTTGACGCGGCCGGCGGCAATCTTGATATGCTGGAAGGCCGCGAGTTCCCCGGCGAATATTCCGGTATCACCGATCCTCTGGGGAGCGATAAACCCCATCCGGTAAGCCATGTTGCATACGGCTATGCGGCGACGGTTGCGATACTGGACGCCGAAGGCCGGGTAGAAAAAATCGTTGCCGGCTATGACTGCGGTACAGTGATCAACCCAAAATCCACCGAGGGACAAATTGAAGGCGGGCTGCTTATGGGGATGGGCTATGCGCTTACCGAGGATTTTCCTCTTTCCGGGGGTATTCCTCAAGTAAAGTACGGTACGCTGGGACTTATTCGTGCTCCGGCGGCTCCAGAGATGGAAGTTATTCTGATAAAACCGCGCAATCCTGGTGAAACAAGCTATGGGGCAAAAGGCGTTGGGGAACTTGCCACAATACCTGTATGCCCCGCAATAGGCGGCGCTTATTATATGCGTGACGGCAAACTTCGCACACGGCTTCCAATGGAAAATACATTTTACCGGCCAGATTCCCGCCGTTAAGACTGCTGCCGGACAATCTCGTAGAGCAGTGCGCCAACGGCAACAGAAACATTGAGTGAATCGACATGCCCCAGCGAAGGAAGCGCAACAAGAGCATCGCAGGATTCACGAAGCAGCCGGGAAAGCCCTTCTTCGCCGCCGGCAATCAGCGCGGTGCGTCCGCGGAGATCTTTTTTCCAGGCAAGTTCGCCGTCCATATCAGCGCCATACACCCAAAAATCAGCTTCTTTGAGCATTTCCACCGCACGGGAAAGATTCGGCACCTGAACAATGGGTGCCCACGCCGACGCGCCCGCAGATGCCGATGCAATTACATCAGTATGTTTTGCGATGCGCTTTGTCCGCGTTACCACCATATCAACACCAAATTGATCACACGACCGTACTATTGCTCCATAATTGTGCGGATCAGTTATCTCATCAAGAATTACGACAAGGGCGCGTTCGCGGCCGCTCAGATTGGCAAGAAGCTCATCAAAGCCGGCATCTGTTCCAATGCCGTCTTCTACTTCAAGGGCAATGCCGCGGTTGCCGGCGGCAAGTCTGTCCAGTTCGTGACTACCAGTGCGTTCAATGCGGATTTTTTTTTCGATGGCAATTTCGACAAGCTCCCGCGCGCGCGGCCCCGCCTTTGCAACAAGAAGCGGCCCCGCCGCCTTGCCCGCGCGAATTCGTTCTTCAATGGCATGAAATCCTGTTAAATAGGCCATTAATAACTCCAAGTAAAACCAAAAGAAATCATTGGAACAGGCATTTGATACGAAGCTGTATCGCTGCCTTCAACTTCAACACCGGTATACTCATTAAACGTGGTATTTTTCTCGCGTGTTTTAAGAAACGAAAGCGTATTTTCAACCGCAATATAAACTTCGCCTTGTGTTTTACCGGCTTTGGTAAATGAAAAAAACGAAAGCTTGATATCAAGCGGCAGCGCAAAGCCATTCCGCCGCGTTTCTGAGTAATAGGTCTGCCGTTTATATTTTTGAATAAAAAACGTTTCTGAAGGACGAACGACCAGAACTGGATGCGGCTCTATCTGCCCAGGAACAGAAAGCGGCGTTCCTGATGCATAGCCAAAACGCACGCCAATATTTGTCCGCCGTGACGGCTTAAGATTCAAAACAAGATTAAGATTATGGAACCGGTGGAAATTCGGATAGCGCCAGGAACCTTCAAAAATCCGGCCTTCACGATCAACCATAAGCGGATTCAAATAGCGTGCATGTGAATAGGTATACGAAATCCAGCCGTCTACAAAGCGCGATTCCATTTTTTGTAAAATAAAATCAAACCCCCAAACACGGCCCTGGCCGTCAAACAAATAATCAACCTGGCGCACCATATTGGAATCAACATAATTAATATAATATGCCCTGTTATATATATGTTTGTAATAGCCTTCAATATTAAAGCTCCATTTGTCAAGAAAAGTAATCTTTGTTCCCACAAGGCTTGTAAACGATCTGTTTTGTTTTAATTCATAATCATCAATCCCGTCGGCGCTTCGAAGGTTTGCCAAACTTTCGGTAAGTGAAGAAAAGAAACCCGTGCCTGCCGTTACATTAAACAAATCAATAAAACCTTTGTTTTTCATAATGTTAATATCAATATTAAGGCGCGGATTAAAGGCAGGGATGGTTTGTATGGTAAAATCTTTTCCGATGAAATATAAATGATCAAGCCGCAGCCCCAGCTCTGCGCCAAATTTTTGTTCAGGGCTTTTGTATTCAAGCAGAGAATACGCGGCAGTGGTAAATGCATGATTGGCGCTGGCGCGGTCTTCCGAAGACGCTTCAATATCAATATATACGTCGTTATTCAGGTTTAGGGGG
>JAITHM010000005.1 GCA_031279965.1 Spirochaetaceae bacterium | reverse complement strand
TCGTACGCGATAACCGGAATGTTCTTCTCTTTGGCCTGCTTAAGCACTTCGGTAAGCGAGCTTCCGTCAATGGCCGCGATAACAAGCGCCTTCACGCCGCCTGTAATCATGTTTTCGATCTGACCTACCTGCATAGGAATGTCGTTGTCCCCGCCGAATTGCAGCTCCACCGCGTAACCGGCCTTCTCAAGCTGGGCCTTCATGTTCGACCCGTCTTGATTCCAGCGCTGCAAGCTCTGAGTCGGCATAGAGACGCCGATTTTCGCCTTGCCCTCCGCTCCGCTTCCGCCCTTCTTGCTACACCCAGTAGCAACCACCGACAGTGCCATCACCGCCGCCACAAATGCAAAAAAGCATTTCTTCATAAAAAAATCTCCTTAAAATCATTTTGATTTCTTAATTTAAAGCTATTCTGCAACAAATTCACCTAAAAGGCAAGAACAATTATTGATTTTTTATGCCAAAAACAGGCACTACAGATAATTTTATTCACCATGCTAATTGACATTACAAAATTTTAGTAGTAGAATGAACAAAAATTAAATTACAGGAGCTAAATGACTTATGAAGCGTATTAATACTGAAGCGGCGCCTGCCGCGATTGGCCCTTATTCGCAGGGCTTTGTTGCGGGCGATTTTATATGGACATCAGGACAAATTCCTCTTTCGCCAAAGACGGGAGAAGTTGTTGGTTCAAATATTACGGAACAAGCGGAACAGTGTGTTGCGAATCTTAAAGCAGTGCTTGAAGCAGGCGGATCATCGCTTGCCAAAGTGATAAAAACAACCTGTTTTCTTGCGGATATGAGCGATTTTGCCGCATTTAACGAGGTTTACACCCGGCATTTTCCGGGGAATCCAGCGCGTTCTTGCATTGCCGTAAAAACACTTCCACGCAATGTGCTGTGTGAAATTGAAGCGGTTGCAGAAGCTTAGGAGCAGAATATGAAAGACGCGATAAAGTGGGTTAAGAATACAATGCCTCAGACGGATTCACGTGCAAGCATGGCGCTGATGACCGTTGAAGAGATGCAAAAAGCGCACCGGTTTCATCAGAGTTTCCCGCAGTATAACGAGACACCACTGATTAAGCTTGATGCACTTTCCGCGAAAATCGGGCTTAGAGATTTCTATCTTAAAGACGAGTCGTGGCGGTTTGGACTTAATGCGTTTAAAGTACTCGGCGGATCGTATGCGATAGCCCGCTATATCGCGCAAAAGACAGGAAAAGATATTGCTGAATTGGATTATGAAACCCTTGTTTCCAACGAACTAAAACAGAAACTGGGTGACATTACCTTTTATACGGCAACTGATGGTAATCATGGGCGTGGTGTCGCGTGGGCTGCTAACAAGCTCCGGCAAAAGTCTGTTGTACTAATGCCGGCAGGTTCATCGGCGACACGGCTTGAGAACATCCGCAAGGAAGGCGCTGATGCTTCGATTACTGATTTAAATTATGATGACGCTGTGCGGCTTGCAAACGAAAAAGCCTCGAAAGACCCTAATGGAGTAATGGTACAGGATACTGCCTGGCCCGGTTATGAGGAAATTCCCGCATGGATTATGCAGGGCTACGGCACAATGGCGTACGAAAGCTACAATCAACTTAAAAAACATGGTATAGAGCGCCCCACGCATATCTTTGTGCAAGCGGGTGTTGGTTCGCTGGCGGGCGCGGTGCAGGGATTTTTTGCAAATGCTTACAAGGATAATCCGCCTATTGTCACCGTTGTTGAAGCACAGGCGGCAGATTGTCTCTACCGTTCGGCAAAAGAACAGAAGCTTGTTGCCGTAGGAGGGGATTTGTCAACAATTATGGCAGGTCTTGCCTGCGGCGAGGCCAATACAATTTCGTGGGAAATACTTAAAAACCATACATCATTTTTTGTGTCGGCGCCGGACTGGGTTGCCGCCAAAGGGATGCGGCTTCTTGCCGCTCCGGTGCGTCCCGATGTGCAGGTTATATCAGGTGAATCGGGAGCTGTTCCGGCGGGTCTTGTTGCAACATTAATGGAAAACGACGATTATAAGGATCTTCGTGACGCACTTGGACTTAATGCCAGTTCAACAGTCCTTGTTTTTAGCACGGAAGGTGATACTGATCCCGTCCGTTACAAGCGTGTGGTCTGGGACGGCGAGTTTCCGTCGGTTTAAAGTGCGGCGTTGGAGTGCGGCGGGAATAGCCCCATTACGCCCCAACGCCGTGCCGGTTGCTTCAGCTGCGCTCCGCAGCACAACATATCTGTCTTGGTTAATCCGTATTGCCCGAAGGTTCGCTTTCCAGTTCAAATTTATCTGCGTCAGCTTCGGGGAGTTTGGGGAGGTCGGCGAGGCTTTCCATCCGGAAAAACCGGAGAAACTCTTTAGTCGTACCATATTCCATAGGCCTGCCGGGTATATCTTTTTTTCCAACTTCACGGATAAGATCACGTTCAAAAAGGATACGTATCATGTTATCTGCCTGCACGCCGCGTATTGATTCAATTTCACTCCGGGTAACTGGTTGGGAGTATGCAATAATGGCAAGCGTTTCCATTGCCGCCCGGGAAAGCTTCGCTTCATTTTTTTTACCATAGCGTTCACGGAGCACTTCCCACAATTCTTTTTTGGGCGAGAGCATTACGCCGCCTGAAACAGCGCAAAGTTCCATTCCGGTATCTTCACCGCTAAAACGTTCCCGCAGTAACTCAAGCGCCGCTTCAATGCGCGCTGTTTCAAGACCGGTAATACGGGAAAGTGTGGCAATATCGCGCGGTTCTGTCTCAAGATAAAGCACTGCTTCAAGTATCGCTGCATCATTGTGCATTGGCAGCCTCCGCTGAAGGGCTATTTCTGGCCAGACTTTCCTCTTCAGCTGAACGAATCATAATATCACCAAACATCCGGTTTTGATAAATCGAAATAAGCCGAAGTTTAACGGCTTCGAGTATTGCAAGAAACGCGCATACAATATCCATCAACGAACCTTTGCGAACGATAAGCTCGGTAAATGTACACTCACCTTTTGTTTCAAGAAACTCGGTAATAAGCGCAATTTTTTCGTTAATAGAAACTTCCTCATGCAAGTCCATGATGCGCTCCAGCGAGAGATTGTGGGTAAGTTTTGAAAACGTTTTGAGCAAGTCCCAAACATCCATTTTTTCCCAGAGCTGGCCGTCATCAAAAGGAAGTGTTCGTTGAAGTTTTTTGCGTTCGATAACCCACTCCGCCTCCCGTTCTTTTTCTTCCATAAGTTCGGAAAGCTTTTTAAATTTCTGATACTCAATAAGTTTTTCAACAAGTTCATTGCGCGGATCAATAATTTCTTCATCTTCGTTAAATTCAACCGGTAAAAGCATCCGCGACTTGATGTAGAGCAACAAGGCCGCTGTCGCATAAAAATCTGTAAGATCATCAAGATCAAGCTGAGAGGAAAATTTAAGATAGGAAAGGTACTGATCGGTGATTTCAGAAATAGGTATATCGTAAAGATTTACTTCATTTTTTTTAATCAAAAAAAGTAAAATATCCAGCGGGCCTTCAAATTCTTTAAGCCTGAAGTTGTGTCCTGCGGCATGCTGTGACGTTTCCTCCCGCGCTAAAAGTTCCATACTCTGCAAGTATAGACTCGTGTCTGTGCTCCGTCAAGTAATCATCCTGAGGCGCACAGGGCGAGTTGTTTTTTTATTTTACCGGCGTTACCGTTATCCGCATGGAAAAGACAGCGAATTTTACCGCCGGGGAGTTGCGAGCGCGGCGCCGTGCGTTATGTGCGGCAATGAATACCTACCACCCTGACTGGGAGACAGCGCTCTTTGCCGATCCGGTGAATCAGTATTACCTTACCGGTACAATACAGGATGCGCTTATTGTTTTGCGCCGGACACCGGAGGCGGAGGGGCACTTTTTTTATGGCGTGCGCCGCAGTTATTCCCGGGCGTGCCGCGAAAGTCCGCTTTTTCAGCCTGGAGAGTGTGCCGGCGAAGAGATTTTTCCCATTGCTTCGTACCGTGACCTTGCCGGCCGCACCGGTTCAGTACTGGGCCGGGTGTATCTTGAAGGCGACACGATGCCGTTTGCCGTGATTGAGCGGCTTAAAAAATATTTTGTCTTTTCGCGTCCGGCGGAGTGCACGGGAGCGCACACGGCAGGCGCAGGATTTCTTGACGCTGTTATCCGCCAGGTTCGAAGCATTAAATCACCTGCGGAAATTAATCTGATGCGGCGGGCGGGAGATGCCCACCGGATACTTCTTGAAGAGCGGGTTCCCGCGATCCTTTGTGAAGGCATCAGCGAAGCCGAATTTTTTGGAGAGTTGAGCGCCGCGATGTATCAGCTTGGGTATCAGGGAATAACGCGCTTTCATCAATGCCGGTCGGAAATGTGTTTGGGGCAGATTGGGTTTGGCGTTAACGCGCTGGTTCCTTCGTTCTTTGACGGCCCTGGCGGCGCGAAAGGCAATTGTCCGGCGGCGCCGTTTGGCGCTGATGAGGATCGGCGGCTTCAGAAAGGTGATGCGGTTTTTGTTGACATTGGTTTTGGCATTGGCGGCTATCATACTGATAAAACACAGGTTTATTTTTTTGGCGCAAGGCCGCCGGACGAATTCGTAAAAGCCCATCAGTTGTGTGTTGATATTCAGCGCCGCCTTGCCGGACAGCTTGTTCCCGGCGCGATTCCGTCAAAGCTCTATCAGGATATGCTTAATTCATTGAATGTTGATGAGCGTGATTGTTTTATGGGAGTTGATAACGATCACCAGGTAAAGTTTGCAGGCCATGGCACCGGACTTGATATTGATGAATTGCCCGTTCTTGCCAAAGGATTCGACGAGCCGCTCTGTGCGAATATGACGCTTGCCCTTGAACCAAAGAAGGCCGTTGCCGGCACAGGGCTTGCCGGTGTTGAAGATACCTACATTGTAACTGAGGAAGGCGGACTCTGTATTACAGGCGGCGGACGGGATATTATTGTAATCTAAGCCCCCTTATACATGACCTGTACGGGAATATAAGCATGCATTAATCAACACACTGCCCTACACCGCTTCGTCAATCAGATTTTTCATGATGTATTCGCGGCGCTCAGGCGTATTCTTTCCCATATAGAAGCTTAGAACCTGCGGCACCTTTTTAAGCGCGTCCACCGACACGCT
>JAITHM010000034.1 GCA_031279965.1 Spirochaetaceae bacterium | reverse complement strand
ACAATGAGCGCCGCAGTTATTTTTTTGTATTTCATTCTTTCTCCTTGCTCTTTATACTTGAGCTAATAAATTGATTCGTAATTATAGGTGCTCTGTGCTTTTTTGTCAAGATGCTTTTTTATTCTTTCAGCTCCAGGCCATTTACTGGACACGGAGCACTGACGCTGAGGTTTCGAATCTTTGTCGGACTGCTATGGTAAGCGCGGGTTTCCGCATCAGTTCTTCTTATTCAGATGCCATTATAGTACGCTCGTCTTGCCGAAACAGTGCTGCTTGACGGCGAAAAAATGATGTGTTAGTCTGAAAATATGGGAGGGGAGGATTGTCAAACGTGCTTCAGGACGATGCATTTTTTGTAGGCATTGACCCTCGTTATATTGATTTGCAATGGTTCGCTGCCGAGGATGAAGGGCGCACAGAAGAACCAACCGAACGTAAAATCCAGCGCGCCCGCGAAGAAGAAGGGCGGGTTGTTAAAAGCCAGGAATTGATTGGCGCAATTGGTCTTTTGCTGCCGGCACTGGCAATACTGTTTTTTGCTCCATATCTTTTGCGTACCTTTACTGAAATGCTCCAGTTTTTTTTTCAGCGTGCAGTTGAGCTTGATCCTGTAAAAGATCAGATGGTTTTGGCGCTGTTCATCAATTATTTTGTACGGCTTGCGCTGCCTCTTTTAGCCGTCGCGGTTTTTGCCGCGCTTCTTTCAAACATTGCGCAGGTTGGGTTTTTATTCACCTTTAAGCCCCTTACATTTAAGTTTGAACGGATAATTCCCAACTTTGCCCAGTATTTTTCCAAAACGCTTTTTTCGGCAAACGGCGTTTTTAATCTGTTTAAGTCTATGGCAAAAATGGCTATTATTGGATTAACAGCTTATTTTGTTATTAGAAGTGAAATACAAAAGCTTATCAATCTTGAATCAGCAGATATTATGCTGTCATTTACAACGATAGCATCACTTGCGATACGGCTTATGATTATTGCTGCACTTCTTTTGCTGATACTCTCCATACCGGATTATCTGTTTCAGCGCTGGCAATACCGCGAATCATTAAAGATGTCGCTGCAAGAAGTAAAAGAAGAACGCAAAGAAAGTGAAGGAGACCCCCAGATAAAAGCACGTTTGCGTGCCCGTATGCGGGAGCTGCTTAAACAAAACATTGCGGAAAACGTGCCCAAAGCTGATGTCGTTATCACGAATCCTACACACTTTGCCATCGCGCTGGAATATAACACATCACTCTATGGCCCACGGGTACTTGCCAAAGGTGAAGATGATCTTGCACAGCGTATTAAGAAAATCGCGGCGGAAAATGATGTGCCCGTTGTTGAAAACAAACCGCTTGCCCGTGCGCTCTATGCAGAAGTTGACGTAGGCGAAATCGTTCCTGATCAGTATTTTACAATTATTGCTGAGATACTTACCCGCGTAAAAGGGATTGATTATTGGACGCAAAAAATGAGGAGATAAATGCTGCGTTTCCATGCTGTACATACAGTTACATTCATTGTTGCTATGACGCTTGTTTCATGCACGCTTACTCCACAGACCGCCGAAGAGGTGTTTTTTCAGACTGAACCTTATGCTCCCTATAAACCATACCTGGAGGGCACACCATTTGCCGTCAATGATTATCAAGACAAGAATGAGGGCGCGCCTCTTCCTGCCTGGGTTGATGCTTGGCTTGAAGGCGGCGCGCGTATGATAGAAACACTCCCTGAATATCGTGGACTTTATTGCTTTGTAATGGAGCAGCCTGGGCGAGAACTTACGGCGCTGCAGCATTGGGCGGCGCGGTTTAATTTGGAACGAAATTTTCCCAAAATGGCCCTCCAGCGTATTTTCAAGCGCTGGACAGATAATCTTACCTCATCACCGGATCTGGTTTATGGCAGTTATTTTGAAAAGATGCTCAAAGCGAGCGCCGCTTTTTTCTGGCAGAACGCGAAATTTGACGCACAATGCTGGCTGCTTGTCCGTTATGCGAATGATTCTGCAGCGCTCAATGAAAATCTCGAACAGACAGACCTGTACCGCATGTTAATTCTGGCAGTTATCGATATAAAAACATTCCAAAATGAGCTTACTATACTTTTTAATAATATCGCATTCGAACGAACCGACAGCCGTGCGCAAATAGCTGCAACTAGTCAAATGCTTTCAACATTCTGGCAGGGCTTTTAACTTCGAAAAAGCGGCTAATGGGAGCCGAACCCACGCCTCAAACCTTGAAAGCGCCGCGTTTCCCCAAGGAAACGCCGTCTGATTAGGGCAGGCTGAAAAACCGGACGCTGTACTGAATTGTCGCGGGATTGTCCCCTTTGGGGCTCAGTCCTGTAATCACGACTGTGTAATGGCCGTCTGCGGGGTAGATGGCATAGTCGGGCCTAAAAATAATGGCGTTATTCACGCCGTAATTGCCGTTGTTGATGTAAAAATGCTTGCCGCAGCCTGAAAAAAACTCCGAGACCTCCCCCCGTGTGTGGTCTGTGAGGGTAACGTGCGCGCCTTGCAGGTCAGCCGCGGACGTATTGTATTTCTCCGGGTTAAGCGAGACGCTCCATACCGTGCCGGGCGGGAAGAAGTTTGCCGGAAATGCCGGGCCTGACGGCCAGCAGATTGTCTGGTAATCGGTAAAATTCGCCCGGCTGTCCATAACATACACCGACAAAAAAATATGCAAGCGCTGGGCCTGGCCGAAGCCGACGGATTTCATACGGGGGCTGAGCGTCCAGCGGCGGTGTCCTACGCTTTTTTCGTTATTTTCGCCGCGATCTTGCATCATGTCGCCAAGGCCGTCGGTGAGTTTTTGGCGGCCCATACCGAGGTTGCTGCTGGACGTGCCTCTATAGCCGTCGTCATAAAAGAAATCGTTGGCCATGTCGTCAGGCCGGCCGGGGTAGTGCGTGAGGGTGTCGACTGCGGCAAGCAGCACGACGGCCTTTTGGGCATACATTGTCTCCATATTTCCGATGCTTACGTCGGGCAGGCCGGATAAAAAGCGGAAGAAGTTAAAGAGGTTTTCGGCGTCGGCAAGGTATGCGCTTTTTAGGCTG
>JAITHM010000030.1 GCA_031279965.1 Spirochaetaceae bacterium | reverse complement strand
GGACGCTCTTCAATGCGCTCGTAACTAGTGAAGCGCGCCCCGCAGCTTGAACATTCCCGCCTCCGCCGCACGGAACTTCCTCCGGCCAGCGAACGGGAATCTATAACTTTGTCGTCAAGATTTCCGCAGTATGGGCAACGCATGGTCTATATATAGCGCATTCATCTATTTCTGTCAAGCCCCCACCACTATAGATGGTAGAGGAAATTTAAATGAGAATACGGTGAAAATTCCAGCCCAAACCAGCTTTTTTCCTTGCAAAAACGGCGAAAAGCAGCTCTAAAAGACTGTTTTAAACAATATGTCCAAGCTTATATTCTATTGAATCTACAAGAGCGGCGCGGCTTGCATCAATAATATCTTCCGAAACACCTACCGTTGTCCATACAGCTTCGCCATCGGTAGATTCAATCAGCACGCGAACTTTTGCCGCCGTTGCCTCCTTCCCATCAATAACACGCACTTTGTAATCAGAAAGCCGCACCCGGATAAGTTCGGGAAAGAAGCCCAACAACGACCGGCGCAGCGCGGCATCCAGCGCGTTTACCGGGCCGTCACCTTCGGCGGCGGCAATTTCTGTGCGGCCGTCTACCAGTACCTTGACCCAGGCATAACTACATTCAAGCGCTTCTGCGGCGGGATGCTCCGTTGTTACACGGTAGGCAAGAATTGTAAAGCGGCTGATGTAAGTTCCCAGCACTTTGTGTGCCAGTATCAAAAAACTTGCATCAGCACCCTCGAATTGCCATCCTTCAGCTTCAAGCGTTTTGATGCGCCGTGCGATTTCCGCGATTTCCGGCGCGTCTTTGGTTAAAGGAAGATTGCCTGCGGTTAATTCAGCGCCGCCGCCTGGAGACTGCCGCCGCCACACTCCGGCGAGCCGTGCGGCAATTGCGCCGCGCCCGCCCTGTTCGCTCATCAAAATACGCCGCTCATTACCGACAAGTACCGGATCAACATGTTCAAAAGAAATGCTTGATTTAAGTACCGCATCGGCGTGCATTCCCGCTTTATGTGAAAACGCATGGGAACCGATGTACGGCATATCGTCATGCAGACTGATGTTGGCAATCTCTGCCGCCCGCCGGGCAAGCAGGCTAAGCCGTGAAAGCCGCCCTTCCGGCAGGCATCTTCGGTTTAGCTTAAGCTCAAGACTGGGAATAAGCGCCGCAAGAGGTGTGTTTCCGCAACGTTCGCCAAAACCTAAAAGCGTTCCTTGCACATGATTACAGCCTGAATCAATGGCGGCGAACGAACAGGCAAGCGCAAGCCCCATATCGTTGTGTGCATGAATGCCCACAAGTGCGGTCTGCGGCGGTGGCAAGCACGACAGTACCGTCTTTACTCCCTTGGCAATTACGCCGGGAAATGAACCGCCATTTGTATCGCAAAGAACAAGCCGTTCAGCTCCGGCATCAAAGGCGGCGCGGAGTGTTTTAAGCGCATAGTCTTTGTCTTCGTTCATGCCATCAAAGAAGTGTTCCGCATCATAGATGACATGACGGCCTTTACGAACAAGATATGCTGTTGTTTCGGCAATCATATCGAGATTTTCATTCAGGCTTGCTTTAAGTATCTCGCGGACATGCAAGGCGGAACTTTTCCCAAAAAAAACGACCCACTCAGTTTCCGCCGAAAGCAAACTGGCAAGCTGCGGGTCGTGTTCAGGTTTTGTTCCCTTTTTTCGCGTTGAGCCGAATGCGCAAAGCCGGGCATGACTAAGCTTTAACTGGCATGCTTGCTTAAAAAAATCATTATCTTTGGGGTTACTCCCTGGATTTCCAGCCTCAATCCAGGCGACGCCCAACTCGTCAAGAGTGGCCGTTAGGGCAAGCTTATCCCGCACAGAAAAACTAATCCCTTCTCCTTGTGCTCCATCGCGCAACGACGTATCAAAAATTTCGATGTCCATACCACTCAAGTTCTTTTGTGCCAGCATAAACGATACCGCAGGGGCTTGCAATCCCGCTCCGCTTTTATTGGCTGCATCTGGTTTAAACCCCGCGGCCCTGCCGTGGCTTAAAATTCAAGAACATTTGCTAAGAACGATAGTTTATGGGTTAGTTGCGCGTCAACTGAACGCCCAGAGCAATATTCCAGGTTGAATACACGCCGCCTACCGCGCCGTACTCCGCACCATAAAAAGCTCCGTTGAATTTAAGGCCGCCTGCATCAAAGCCAAGCCCAAAAGAGGGCAGCATATCGGCAAAGCCAAGCCGAAGTGCAACAGTATTCCGGAACACAAACTCCATACCAAGCGTAAGGGACAACAGCGCATCTACTTTGTGTCCGGTAAAAAGAGCTGTTTGTGCAAGCATATCACGAAGATCAAGCATCACGCTCCAAACAAGAAAATTCGTATAAATAATTCTAAAAGCCATACCCGCATTAACTTCCGGTACAAAAAGAAAGCCGGCAGGCTTGTCATCTTCATCTGCCGTGATAAAAACTGACGCGGCGGGGACATTGTTTGCGGAAATGCCCAGCGCAAAACGTTCTGAATACCGGTACAACATTCCGCAGCTCAGTCCCATGCCCAGACTGTTGTATCCGAATGTGTATCCCGCATCAAGCACATTACGCGCCGTCTTTACGGTAACGCTCTGTGTTTGTTTGAGCATCGTAGCTGCGTTGCGAAAAAAGAAATATGCCCCAATACCAAAATCAAGCTTGTGCAAAGCAGTATCCACCGCATTTGCCGCAAGGCCGCCTCCGGCAACAATATCGTTATAAAGCCGTGCGCGGTAGACCGCCGTGCCGTTCGAATCGTCATACTCTATTGTTGAACCGATATGCGACCGGTTAAATGCGCCAATGCCGATAGACTTGCCTGTGTAGCCCCAGAAAAGCGGCCCTTGAAAGCTAAATGGGGGCGGCGCACGGGAAAGGTTTGCCGCTGTATACTCAGCAAGCTTACCGGCATCCAGATCGCTTCCCGTCAACACATTGATTAAATGGGAGAGTTCCAGCGGGGCAAGATCCACACCAACGCCAAAAACGGTGCTTTCCTGCACGGAAGAAAGGGCGGCAACATTGGAAAAAAGTGAAAAAAGCCCATTTGCAAACGCCGCATGGGGCCCGCCATAACCTGATTCACGCACTGATACGACCTGGAACGGCGGTGCATACTGAAAGAGTCCTTCGCCGGCAAACAATGCCGGGGAAACAATGATAAAAAGCGCAGTACATTGTGCCCGGATAAATCTGATCATGCTATTACCGATGCCTTAGGCATCGTTCCCATACGTTTCGGCAGGCTGTTCCAGTGATTGAAGATACGTCCGCAGCAAGGTCTGTGAATCAGCATCGTCAAGTCCGCCCAGCGCGGCAGAGAGCTCGGTTTTGCGTAGTTCATACCGGACATCATTAACGCCGGTTTTTCGTAAACGGCGGACAATAAACTCCCGCGGGCCAGGAATTGCCAGTGCCGCGCAAAAAAGGACGGCAAGATCACCAACAGTCGGCGTTTCAACATTATCCAGCGTAAAGCGGACAGAAACAGTCGTTCCAACGCCTTTTTCCGTGTGCAAGTCCCAGCTTCCAGCGGCTTCGTTTACCGTTTGTACCAGGAAAGGAAGGCTTACTCCTGTTTTTTGAGCGCCGTCTGCTTCGTGTTCCGTACCAAAAGGATTTATCGCCCGCGCAGCTTCAAGATTGCTCATCCCTTTTCCGTTGTCGCGGACAAGAAAACGGAATTCTGTTCCAACTTCCATTATTTCAAGTTCGACAGTATCCGCTCCCGATTCACAAGCATTCCGCGTTATATCAGCGGCAATATCACTGAGCGTAACATACACAGCATTACTCCCTGCTTACGCCTTTTTGCGGCTTGTATGTGCCGCCATCACGAAAGTTAACGCCCGCCGCCGCATTGGTCATCAGTATTGGCTGATGGGTTGCGTCCAGACAGTCGCGCCACAGACTAGATTCCGGATCGATGTGATTGCGGTGTGAGACGGCAGCTTTAATGGGCAAGTGAACAAATTCATTGTTAACAAGGCCGATGACCAGCTTTGTCTTACCGGCCATTGCCGCATGCACGGCGGCGTTGCCCAATCTGTCGCAGTAAATTGAATCGACAGGAACGGCCACGGCGGAACGCACCTGATAACTTGGATCAAAGTATTTAAGGGTAATTTCAATACCGATTGATTCAAAATGCCGTTCGATTTCGTTCCTTAAATAAGGCCCTACATCCGCCATGACAAGATTGCCCCCTGCATCCGTTTTATGTTCTTTAAGCAATTTTTCCTGCATTGCCCCTTCGGCAACGACGATTACCGCATGTTTTCGCCGTAAAAGCCGCCGTTCAAGATGATCAAAAAAGCCGTTGATGCCTTCTAAATCAAAAGGCACTTCAGGTATCAATACAAAGTTTACTTCGTGGGAAGCAAGCGCTGTATGGGCGGCAATAAAGCCTGATTCCCGGCCCATAAGACGGACAAGTCCAATCCCGTTAGGCTGCGATGATGCCTCCATGTGCGCCGATGCAACTGCCTCGACCGCGCGGGCAACAGCCGTATCAAAGCCAAATGATTTTTGGATAAACGAAAAATCATTATCAACAGTTTTGGGAATACCCACACAGGCAATTTTAAGATGGCGGCGGGCAATTTCATCAGCAATATCCAGACTTCCCCGCTGCGTACCATCGCCGCCTATCGTAAACAAAATATTCAAATTGAGCTGCTCAATAGCATCAACAATTTTTCCCACTTCTTGACCGCCACCCCGCGACGATCCTAATATCGTACCGCCAACCTTATGAATCGTATCAACATTATCCAGCGTAAGCTCCATCGTTGGAAAGCTGTACTCCGGTAAAAAGCCGCGATAGCCATATTTGATGCCGGTAATACGCCGCACACGGTAATGATACCACAAACAGCGCACTATTGACCTGATAACATCGTTGATGCCCGGACACAGCCCTCCGCAGGTAACGATACCCGCATGAACATGCTCCGGCATAAAATAAATTTTTTCACGCGGCCCTGCTTTTTCAAGCACCTGGCTGCGGTCAAGCGGCGGCTGCTCTCCAAGAGACGCGCTGGTATTAAAACGGATAAAATCATCATCACTTACATAGTTGGCGATAAAGTCACCCCTGCGTTTTGACATTGTAATTGGCGAGAGAATGTTTCGCGGCCCCAATTCTTCTGTAGTAAAATCAAGCTTTTCAGTCTTTGCATCTGCCATACCGGTTCCTCCATATCTGCCCCGCAGCGCCTGAGTTGCATTTATCATACCAATCAAGCACCGTCATTTTCTATTCTAGCACAATAAAAAACAGGGTGTGAAGTCACCATTTAACAATTGCAATGAGGAGCGCCGCAAGATTGTCATGCACGTTAATCAGCGCTGCCCAAGAATGTTTTTAAGTTTTGCGATTTTTTCTGATGCGTCCATAAACCGGAACGAGGTAGCATATGCGCGGATCTCGGCAAGAAGCGCGTCAGTCTCGTCGTCAATGCTCAGATTTGCAAGTTCGGCAGAGAACGCTGCGGCCTTGTCGGGTTTAAATGCTGCACAGGCAGAGGCAAGCTGATCGATAAGTGATGAAAGCCGTTCCGCGCTTACTTTGATTTTCTCGTGCTCCTGCTCCGCCGAAATTAACGATGTTGCTTCAAAACGGGTGCGGAGTTCTTGGAGCGCCATCATAAACGGTTCTGTCGCCGTCGTGCAGAAGCTATAGTTTTCTTTGCCCCCTTCTTTGGAAAGTTTTTCAAGCTGTTCTGCCTGACGGGATAATGCTTTATGCCCAAGAATCGCAAGCGCACCTTTATAGGCGTGCGTTTTGATAGCATACATAGACCAGTCTTCATCAGTGAGGGCGTTTCTAATAATGGTACAATTTTCATCCACACCCGCGCAAAATTGCCGCAAGACATTGGCATATTCATCAATTTTTCCTGCAAGATTATCTATCCCTGCTTTAACATCAAGGCCGTCAATCTCCGAAAGCTCGCGGAATAACACACGTTGCGTTTCATTCCATGGGGATTCTTCTTTTAGATTTTTTAAATACGGATCCGAAGAGAAAGACACCGGTGATACGGCTTTATTTTGTATGGCCGGCTGTCCTGCATCAATTTTTTCGCGGGGAAGATATTTTGAAAGTATGATGTTAAAATGTGCAGAATCAATTGGTTTAGAAATATAATCTGTTAAACCCGCGCTTAAATAATCCTCGCGTATGCCAGCCATAGTATTTGCGGTAAGCGCAACAACAGGAACTGAAAGCATCCAGTCATTGCCGGCGGACTTGCCAAGATCACGTATCCTTATTGTTGTTTCAATGCCATCCATGTACGGCATCATTTGATCCATAAAGATAAGATCGTACTGTTTTTTCTGAACAGCTTCCAGCGCATCCATACCGCTCATACAGGTATCGGCCTGCATATCATGATTAGACAGATGACTTTTCGCAACAGTAAGATTTACTTCCGAATCGTCAACAACAAGAATATTGAGTTCTGCGCCATTCCGTTTAATACAGAAAGGAACGTTTGTATTTTCTTGCGCTATTTTCTTTTCGATACTTTCAATAAGCGGTATACGTATTGTAAAACACGAGCCTTTTTTGTATTCACTTGTAACCTCGATAGAGCCGTTCATAAGGTCTAAAAGCTGCCGCACAATAGCAAGACCAAGGCCTGTCCCCGCGATATTACGGCTGTTGTTTTGATTAAGCCGTTCAAATATACCAAAGAGCTTGTGTTTATCTTCATCCTTAATCCCAATGCCTGAATCGCTTATTGCCGCAACAAAATAATCATTTTTAGCAGGCGTAGATTCGCGGGCAACGGTAAATTCAACAAATCCTGAACGAGTATATTTTATTGCATTATTGATAACATTGGTTAATATCTGGCGCATACGCCCTTCGTCTGCATAGATAGTCTGGGGCAGTTTTTCGTCAATGCGATGCCGGAATTCAAGCCCTTTTTCGGCGGCAAGAAACCCAAACATAGAACATAAGTCGTGATAAAGACTGATAACATTAAAATGAACGGGAACAAGTTCCATTTTACCCGCTTCAATTTTTGAAAAATCAAGTATGTCGTTAATTATGCCAAGCAATGTGCGTGACATTTTGCGGATGTTTTCAAGATAATTTAACTGTTGGTCGGTAAGATTGTCGGTAGGCAGCAGTTCAGAAAGTCCAATTATCGCATTCATTGGCGTACGGATTTCATGGCTCATTGTCGCAAGAAAGAGTGATTTTGCGCGGTTTGCTTCCTCCGCACCCAGCTTGGACTGAAGTTTATCTGCCATGTTGTTAAGCCCGCGTGCGACGCTGCCCAATTCATCATTTGTATTAACCGTAATGCGGGCGCTAAAATTGCCCCGCGCTATTTCATCGAGAATATTGCCAATGCCAGAAAGCCGTTTGGTAATAGAAAGCATAAATATGCAGAGCATGATCCCCACACAAAGACAAATAAACGTTACGATAAGTATCGTATTCTGCCGTATTGTCAGCGTTTCTGCGCGTATTTGCTGGGCGTCAAATCCTATTTCAAGCATTCCGCAAAGTTCACTCTGTTCATTGTGTATCGGTGCAAGCGCATAGTCATAGAGTTCACCGGCATAATAGCGGGTTCCCGTCCATACATCACCGCCGATAAGAGCAGTGTATTCCGGCGTATCCTTGGTAATTATGCGAGAAAACCGGAACGGATTTACTTCGTTGTTAGAATGCCCAAGATAGAAAACATGGTAATTTTCATCGTTGTCTGGTATGGCCTTATATATAGCCGCATAGAATCTGCTGTTCCATGTTGTAAGATCGCTGCCTGTCATCCTGTGCAGAAACTGCAGGATATTTGAATAGGGCTCTGTATTAAAATCTTGTATGTTTTTTATTTGTTCTATATCAGCATTATTAATCCACTTTGCATTAGATACAACAAGCGAGGCCATATCATTGTCAAGCCAGTTTTTATAACTTATCGTAAAGCGGTCGGTAAGAATTGTATAAAGCATGAAGTATGAAAAAATCATTACCGGCAATACAACAAGAATTTGTTTTATGGTAAGGAGTCTTCGTTTTCTAACCGCAAGATTTATAAGCGAAATGGCAAGTGCACAAAACGAAGCAATACCGGCAAGCAAAATACTGTAAACCAGCATAAAGTATACTCGTGTTATCCAGTCAAAGTGAACACGCCGGGATATATTGAAAAAATTATTCCCGTCATAATACCAGATTATGCCTTTGTATACGCCGCAAAACGCCGCGCCGTTAAATCCAAAATTGCATACAGCCGGAATATTCTTGAATTTTGCAGATTCAGAATCCAGCATAAAAAAGAATCGGAGTGGAATGGCAGGCTGTATGGCGCCTTCCGGAGTAAGCCTATAGGGGCGTTCCGACGCTAAATCATAGAGAATGATGCCGGCATCATCGTACAAAAACCAGGGGATAATGCCGCCATAATCCGCCGACCAATTACACTGCGCAAGTATTTTAGGCGGCGTGTTTTTATCGGTTGTTTCATAAATGGTTCCATTTTTTGCTGTCCAGAAAAAATGATTAAAATCGCGCATTGTAACACGCGCTGCGGCGTAACTTTGTTCAATAAACGCATACGAATACATTTGCATCCACTGGAGCGTTGGGTTATAACTGTATACCTCAAGAGTATGTTCTTCGTTAAGGGTAAAAAGGAGTGCTCCATCAAGGTACTGAAATGATGAAACGCGGGGAAGAACAGGCAGACTTTTAATATCTTCATCATAACTTAAAACAAGTGTATTTTCGATAAAATTGCCGCTGCTGTCGTATTTGCGGATAACATCACGGAGAGGCGTGCTGCGCAGAGCGTCAAATTCCATTTCATAAAGATATAAATTGCCCTCGTCATCGACCGTAGAATCGTATATTTTTGTATAGACTTCCGTTAAGCCTTTGATGATTGCAAACTCTATTGTGCCTTTGTTGGTAAGGCGGGTTAAGCGGGTAAAACCTTTATCAATAACATAAATATTGTTGCGCGAATCAAGTTTAGCTGAATTGGGCATAATAAATTCACGCCGTGTAGTATCTGCAGGCTCGTAAAAAAGCTGTATGTTCAAAAGCGATACAACTGCAGAAAAGATGCAAATAGCACCCAGGATGATTTTAGTAATTATACGTCGTCCCATGAAAACAATCTTTGTGCATTTTGCGGCACAGGCGTATCTTCGGTATGCTGCTTGCGCGGCGCATCATGGCGGCGGACAGCGGGCACTTGTTTTGCCGGCGGTGGTTTTTCGTCCGGCTCTGTAATCGCAAAAGGGACAACGTCGGTTTCATCCTGAATAGCTCCAAGCACAATGCACATAATAAGATTTTGTACGTTTTGAGGCAATAAATCAGCCTGAATATGGAGTATTGACGAATTGTTTTTTGCATCAAATATTGAAGCCCGCACCGTGCCGCTTATGCTTACCGGCATATTATCCAGTGCGAACTGAACGACCACTTTAAGGCCGGCCGGCGCAGTTCCACCGATGGCAACCGCACAGCCGGAATCAGATATATCTTCAAGGAAACACTTGACGCGCGAAATAACTTCCGGCCCGTCTGTTTCAACGGCCTGGCCGGCCGGATAAAGAAACGCAGGACGGTGTGTTTTTGCGCGCATTGACACACGAAATTGCGTGCGTTGGATTACATCGTTTTGTTTTATCGTTAAGATGCTTTCAAGTGCAGATTCTTGTTCAGAAATAAATTCTTCTAGTACAACGGATTCAAATGCATAATTGCCGTCTTCTTTGCGCGCAAAATAAACAATAATATCTTTGCCTTTCCATTCAAAATTAATGGGCAAGGCGGTGCTGTTAGGGCGAGCTATCTTCATATAATTAAAACCGTTTTCAAGCACTTTAGACTGAAACACGCCCGCACCGGAAACCACAACCTGGATTGGCTGGAGCACTTCAATGTTGCGCGATGTGGTAATCCCCAGTTTCTTTTTTCTGCTTTCAACCTCAATACGCTTCCGCACTTCAAAAACTCTGTGAAGGAAAGCCTGATTTTCCGCCGTATCAAACGTTCTGTGGCTGCGAAGATCCCGCACGAGGGCCTTGATGCAGCCGTCAAATTGGACACGCGACCAAAAAAGCGCACCGGGATGTTCCATGCCGGTGCGTGCGGCAAGCTGACGGAGCGTTTTGATTTCTGCCGTGCTGAACCCCGCCTCTTTGCCTTTGGAAAAAAGGCCGAAAAATCTGGAGGCACCAGTTTTACTGCTCCCGATTCTATTGAACGGTAAGACAAGAAACAAAGCTATTGCTCCCAGTATAAAAATACTCAACAAGAGTGCCTGCATCTTTCTTTTTCCCCGTCCGGCTGTTACTCTTACTGCGTGATACTCGTTCTTGAAAAGCGCCTGGATTCGCGTCTCACCGCGATCGTAAGTTTGATTACAGAGTCTCTGTTCGCTTTTGCCGGCCTCCTTTTTATTGCGTTCTTTGTCTTCTATTTAACTACCTTTGGACTAAATTTTCAAGAGCATGCCGTTATTACCGCCGTACCAACTGGATTTGCCGGCTGGACCCGCCTGGCGCTTTCCTGTTTGTGCACCGGTTATGCCGAAGAAGGGATTTTCCGCAAGTACCTTGTCGGCCTTTTTCAGCGTTTGGGCGCGTCGTTAAGTGCATCGATTGGTTTTTCAACGGCTTTATTTGGCGTATTGCACCTCTGGGAAGGGGCTGCCGGTGTGATAAACGCGCTTATTTCGGCGATTTTTCTTTCTTTTTGTTATTATCGTCAAAAATCTCTGCATTCGGTTTCTCTTGCGCACGGCCTGTATAACTTCGTCGTGTATGCTTTAGCGGCCTTCAAATTTGATTTTGGAGCGTAAATGGCGGTGCTTCAATCCTCCGGCTTTTTATTATATGCGGCAAAGGGATCTTGAAAATTTCAGCGTATTTTATGATGATAAAGGCATGATTACTTATAGCATTGATGATTTAAAAGTTCTGTTCGGTGAAAATCTTAGAAAGATACGGATGGACGCAAAGATTTCTCAGCTTAAGCTGGGTATGAAAATAGATTTAACGCACAACTTTATCAATGACATTGAGCGTGGTAAAAAAGGTGCGTCGTTTGAGACGATAGCTAAGCTGTCGTCTGCTTTAGATGTTGAACCGTATAAGTTCTTTGTTCCCAAGCGTGAGCCGCGGGAAGAAGATTTCCTTGGCTATCCTGACCATGTTGAAAATCTGCTTCAAGCGGTTGAGGCATTTAAAAACTACTATGGGAAAAAAGAAGGATGAATGCGGATTCCGCGCCTCTTCAATAGTGAAGGGCGCGGAATTTATCAGCGTTTTTCCATAAGTGCGCGTACGAGCACGGGAAGGCCATAAAGACGGATAAAACCGTTGGCATCCGCGTGATTGTACAAATCGCCGGTTGTAAAACTGGAAATTTTTGCGTTATAAAGCGAGTAAGGCGATGTTGCGCCTGCGCTGGAAATGTTCCCTTTATAGAGCTTAAGGCGTACCGTGCCGCTTACTGTCTGCTGGGTCGAATCGACAAAGCTGGAAAGTGCGGAGCGGAGCGGTGTAAACCACAATCCGGCATAGATAAGCTCGCCGAGTTTTTGCGCGACGCTCTGCTTAAAGGCGTAGGTTTGCCTGTCGAGCGTAAGATGTTCAAGTTCGGCGTGGGCATAATAGAGTATGCTGCCGCCGGGAGTCTCGTAAACGCCCCGGCTTTTCATCCCAACGACGCGATTTTCGACGACATCGCAAAGGCCAACACCGTGAGCGCCGCCTATCCGGTTAAGCTCGGCGATAAGCTGAACGCCATCCATCTTGACGCCGTTAACCGCG
The DNA here is from genome assembly GCA_031279965.1 of Spirochaetaceae bacterium. GTDB lineage: Bacteria > Spirochaetota > Spirochaetia > Treponematales > Breznakiellaceae > JAIRPU01. The sequence continues at coordinate 3,511 of JAITHM010000030.1, read as the reverse complement.
ACAGGAATCCCTTTTTCAAAAGCAATTTCAACGTATTCACTTTTGTCGGGGGCTTGTTCCGGGGGCACGGTAATTTTCAGCATAGTGTGGAGGCGCGGCTCGTTGGCTGGATCTTCCAATTCTAAGCCTTCGTGTGAAATATGCCACAGATTGTCGTCGCGGCTGTAAGAATCGTCTTTTTTCATGGGGACTGGAATTCCGCGTTTTTCAAGATATTCAATTTCTTCTTCACGGCTTGCAATGTTCCAAATTCGCCAGGGCGCGATGATTTCTATATCGGGGGCAAAGGCCATAACGCCCAGTTCAAAGCGAATTTGATCATTGCCTTTGCCCGTTGCTCCGTGGGATATTGCCGCCGCGCCTTCCCGCCGTGCATACTCCACAAGCGTTTTTGCAATAAGCGGCCGCGCTGTCGCCGTACCAAGAAGGTATTTGTCCTCGTAAACGGCCCCCGCCTTTAGTGCGGGAAAGATGAAGTCATCAACATATTCTTTTTTAACATCAGCGATATAACATGCCGCCGCGCCGGTATCCAGCGCCCGCGCCTTTATCGTCTGCCAATCGGCTTCCTGCCCAACATCAATGCAGACAGCGATGGTCTCGTAGCCATAATTTTCTTTAAGCCACGGAATAATTACTGTTGTATCAAGCCCGCCAGAATAGGCAAGCACAACTTTTTTACTCATGAAAAGCTCCTTGCGTCCAGTATATCAAAGCTTGGTTCGCATCGCCAGTCTGTTTTGCGGGGGAGCTGAGTTCGTATGCTGTCTTAAAAATTGCCGGCGGCGATTTCGCCCAGTTCGGCTTCTGTTGTAGCAGATGATTGTAATTCGCGTTCAATGCGGCCATCGCGCATAACGATAATGCGCCCGCAGCAGGCAAGCAATTCTCGTAAATCGTCAGAAATAACAATGACGCTTAGGCCCTGCGCGCTCAATGCCCGCAGCAACGCATGAATATCATATTTTGAGCCAATATCAACGCCGACAGTAGGCCCATCAAGTATCAATACGTTAAGATTGTTGGCAATCCATCGTGCCAGAACGACTTTTTGTTGATTCCCGCCGGAAAGTGTTTTAACTTCGCGTTCGGTATCGCTTGTATTAACGCCAAGTTCTTTCGTCCAGCGGGCAATTTCGCTGTTCATGGCCTTCATGTCGAGCATCGCGCACTGTCCGGCAAAACGCTGGAGGCTCGATACGATCATGTTGCGCCCTATCGACTGGGGCAGAAAGAGCCCTTCTGTAAGGCGGTCGGAGGGGACATAGCCAATGCCCAGCGCGATGGCGTCTTTTATCGACCTGATGCGCGCCTTTGCGCCGTTAATTTTAATGCCGCCAGAATCGGGGCGAGTAAGCCCGAACAGCGTTTGCATAAGTTCTGTTCGTCCAGAGCCCAAAAGTCCTGTTATTCCCAGTATTTCGCCGGAGTAAACATTCAATGATATATCCTGGTAGCTTCCGCCCCGGCTGAGGCGGTCAAATTCGACAACAACTTTTGAACGGTCAGGCTGAGGTGGCGGCGCTTCTTCGTCAAAGTTGCGCCCCGTCATATAGAAGGCAAATTTTTTGTCATCAAGCTCGCTGGTATTTCCTGTAGCAACGTTGTTGCCATTGCGAAAAATCGTCCAGCGGGTGGCAATTTCGAAAACTTCGTCAAGCTTATGCGAGACAAACAACGTGGCAATGCCGTCTGCCTGTAAGTTTTTAATGACGGTAAAGAGGGCGCGCACTTCTTTTTTTGTAAGCGCTGTTGTTGGTTCGTCCATGATGATAAGCTTTGCATTGTAGAGCAGAGCGCGGCACACGGCGATAAGCTGTTTTTGGGCGATGGAAAGATTTTCGACCCGTTCTGTTAAATCTGCTTTAAAGCCGATTTTAGACATTGCTTCCTGGGCGATTGACCGCATCCGCGTCCAGTTTATCAGCTTGCGTTTGTTGGAAAGTTCCATTGTTATGGCAAGATTTTCCATTACGGTAAGGTTGGGGAACAGCGAAAAATCCTGATAGATAACCTGTACGCCGCGCTCAATTGCTTCTGCGGTAGTAAGGCGGGTGAATTGCTTGCCATCCAGTTCGATGGTTCCGCTGTCTGCCGGATGAAAGCCGGAAATTACTTTTATGAGCGTTGATTTTCCACAGCCGTTTTCTCCGGCAAGACAGTGGATTTCGCCCCTGCCAACTTCAAGATCAACACCTTTGAGGGCTTCTACTCCGCCAAAAGATTTTTTTATACCGGCAGCCCGGAGTATGTAATCTTTCATGCTGTAAATGTATCCAAATATCGCCAAATGAGCTAGTGTGGGGCGCAGGACTTTGCTGTCGCACGTTTTCGCGTGGGGCGGGCGCGAAGCGCTCACCGTTGCCGCTTTCCCGCACAGCCTTTCCCGCACAGCCTTTCCCGCACAGCCTTTTCCGCATAGCCTTTCCCGAAGGGGGGCGCGTGGAAATTCGCGCGTACAAAACTAGTTGGCCGGGGACTTTGCGGACGCACGCTTTGGCGTGGCCGGAGCTCTAGCCGCCAAAGGTTTTGCCCGCGCGAATTTCCACGCGCCCCACCAAGCGATGGCGCGCGAAACATTGAGCGCGTCCCTCTGGCAAAGACCTCGAACTCAAAAAACCTCCCCTGCCTTATCTGTATCATCCGGTTTTGGCAATTCGGGAAAGAGAATTCGCAGGTAGTCACGCCTTCCGTATAAGATGCGGTCAACAAATACTGTTTTGCCTTCATATCTATAAAAAACAAGATAGTTGCCGCAAACCAGCGTCCGGTAATTTGTTTCGAACGGCACTTTTGAAGATAACGGAGCGCCGATGCCTGGCATATCTTTCAGGTTTTTGATGCTTCGGGTAATGCGGGAAACTACATTGAGGGCGGCTGTGGGGTTTTCCAGTTCGCCGGCGATATATGCTTGTATCTCCTCAAGGTCTTTTCGCGCCTGCGGGGATATTGACAGCAGGTTCATTCAAACTATGCCCAAAGCCGCTTCAATGTCCTCTATGGTTTCCCAGCCCTGTTCTTCCCCCGCCTTCCGGCCTTTGACAAGCTCGCTCATAAGTTTGATGCTTGCTTCGGTCTTTTCGTAGTCCTCCATAGCAAGCATGACATACTTTCCCCTGCCGTTTTTGGTCAAGAAAACAGGGTTTCCAGCCGCTATGTCCTGTAAAACCACGGTGTAGTTCCGTAAATCAGATACCGGCTTGATAACTGGCATTCGCGTCTCCTTATAATATATGCTGATATAAATGTAGGCTAATTTTTCGATAAAATCAACAGCAGAGAGATTACCCGCACGGCTTTTCCCTCCCCGCCTTTTCCGCACGGCTTTTTCCGTGAGGAGGCGCGTCCCGTCGGCGAAGTTAGCTCAGTTTCAGTCAAAGCCGCCTTCTGTATGAGCAAAAAATCCAGTTCCATGAGCTTGGTTGTTAATGTGCTTCTGATTTCGGACTTTGCTCCGGTATATCGGCTAAAGCCCTGACAGCCGGCAACTTATACCGGAGTGTCGCGGCCT
>JAITHM010000018.1 GCA_031279965.1 Spirochaetaceae bacterium | reverse complement strand
CACAAGTTTGCTAAAGCAAACTTGCCTCAACACAAATATGGCAACTTTGCTGAGCGCTACATCGCGGCAACTACATCAAAAGACACGCTGCGCGTGCCTCTTCGGATGCGGTTTTTGCGCAGCAAAAATGCGCCCATCATGGACAGACCCGCTAACGCTCTGCAACAAGGACGACAAGACTCCGCGGTTTTACGCGGTAACTGGAGCTTACCGATGGGAATTCAGGCCGTTTTTCCAGCGGAAGAATATCGTCTGGAGCGGGAAGGCTTGTATCAATAACACGCTTCCAAAGCTGCGTTTCATAGGTTTGCGGAACAGTAAACTTTACTTCTTTAAGCCCCGCATTAAACATGATAAAAAAATCACGGTCGTCACGGTCGGCAACAATATCAGCCTTGGTGCCGTCAATGCGTACGGCAAAAAGCGAATTTTCTTTTTCCCAACTGATAGGATCGCCCGTTTCATCAAACCAGCTTACATCAGGCGGCGCATTGTATCTTCTGCCAATGCCCGTATAAAATTCAGGCCGCATAAAACCAGGATGGCGCTTGCGAAACGCGATTACTTCCTTTACAAACCGAAACAACATCTTGTTTTTCTCAAATAATGTCCAGTCATACCATGAAAGTTCGTTATCCTGGCAATATGCGTTATTGTTTCCTTTTTGAGTGCGTCCGAATTCATCACCGCCAAGAATCATGGGCGTTCCCTGCGAAATCATCAGTGTACAAAAGAAATTTTTTATTTGCTGTTCGCGTGTTGTTTCGATAACAGGATTGGCTGTTTGACCTTCAAAACCATAATTATAACTGTAATTATTATCGCCGCCATCGCGGTTTCCCTCACCGTTTTCTTCATTGTGTTTGGCGTTATACGAAACAAGATCGCACAGGGTAAAACCATCATGCGAGGTCATAAAATTGATTGAATGAAAAGGCTTGCGGCCGTCACGAAGATAAAGGTCGGCGCTGCCGGAAAGCCGCGTAGCCAGATTCCGCACCTGGGAAGGATCGTTCCGCCAATATTTGCGCACGTCATCCCGGAACCGGTCATTCCATTCGGCCCAGCGGCCGCCGGGAAACCAGCCAACCTGATACGCCCCGCCGGCATCCCACGCTTCAGCAATAATCTTTGTATTGCGCAGCACAGGATCTTCTGCAATCAGCTCCAGCACCGGCGGATTTTCCATCAAATGCCCCTGTTGATCCCGCCCCAGTATCGAGCCTAAATCGAACCGGAAGCCATCAACATGCATCTCGACAACCCAGTAATGCAGACAGTCAATAATTAAACTGCGCATAACAGGATTGTTGCAATTTACTGTATTGCCGCAGCCGGAATAATTCTGATAGTAACGCTTGTTTGCGTTGAGTATATAGTATATTTGATTATCAAGGCCGCGAAATGAATAGGTAGGGCCAAACTCGTTACCTTCAGCAGTATGATTAAAAACAACATCAAGTATTACTTCAAGTTCCGCTTTGTGCAGCTCACGAACCATCTCTTTAAACTCGCGCACCTGAGCGCCCAGCGCCTTGTCTGATGAATACAATTGTTTGGGGGCAAAGAAACAAACTGTTGAATACCCCCAATAGTTTTTAAGCCGCTTGCCGGTGCGCGGATTTACGCGCCCTAATTCATTTTCGGGAAACTCGTGAATGGGCAAGAATTCAATGCTTGTTACGCCAAGCTCTTTAAAGTAGGGTATTTTTTCAATAACCCCGCGATATGTTCCCGGATGCTCAACACCGCTTGACGGATGCGCCGTAAGGCCACGCACATGCGTCTCGTAGAGGATGCTCTTGCGCAGCGGATAATTGAGCGGCTGATCACCCTGCCAGTCAAAATCATTATCAATAACAATGCATCGCGGCGCATTATCAAAGTTGCTATTGTAATTGTAAGAAAGGTCTCCAGCCGGATCATCAAGGTTGTAGGCCGTAGCGCGGCTAAAATCCCAGTGCGAACTGTCCGTTAATGCCTTGGCATAAGGATCCAGCAGTGCAAGGTTCACGTTAAAACGGTACCCCTTTTCAGGCTGATAGAGACCGTCAGTACGATAAAGATACAACGCGCCCGCTTTAATATCCGCCACGTGGCAGTGCCAAAGATCGCCGCTCCGGTGCTGCTTTGCGGTAAGATTTACTACATGATATTTTGAATTAGGCTTTTCATGCTCAAAGAGAATAAGTTCAACGGTCTTTGCATGCCGGGAAAAAACAGAAAAATTCACCCCGTTTCCGTCAATTGTCGCACCTAAAGGAAGCGGTTTTCCGCCGCTTACCGTAAAGTTACCAAACCCCATAATGGCAGTATGACTGAAATGCAGCTTTTGGTGAAGCCCTTCTTTTTGCAATCTCAAATTTGAAATCCTCCCTCACGTTGCTACGCCCTGCGGCAAAAGCCGTACCCCTACCCGAAAATATTGCTGCGCACCTGCGATAACCAGTTGCCGAAACAGGGCGTTTTCGCTACAGTTATCCAGACAAAACCTTATAGGAGTTTTTTATGAAAGTTACAGAACTAAAACACAGCGGCCTCAAGAAATGGATTGAGGACGCGCAGGCGCTTATGTCCCCTGATTCTGTCGAAGTATGCGACGGAAGCAAGGCTGAATACGACAGAATGATACAGATTACAAAGGACGCCGGTCTTGCCACGGAGCTCGACCGGTCAAAGAAGCCCGGCTGCGTGCTTTTCCGCTCC
>JAITHM010000064.1 GCA_031279965.1 Spirochaetaceae bacterium | reverse complement strand
TCCAGAAAAACATCGTAAGGTTCACCAACAGAAAGCCCGCCAATAGCAATACCGCTGGTATCAAGTGCAGCAACCTGCGCGGCGCTTTTTTCCCGTAAATCCTTAAAGAAATTTCCCTGTATAATGGGGAAAAAAAGCCCTTTATATCCTGCCTCGCAGGCGGAGGTATAGCGCGTATGTGCCCGCTGCATCCATTTTTCAGTTATCATCAACGCTTCTGCCGCCTTTTTGAATGGCGTTTGATACGGCGTGCATACATCAAGCTGCATTTGAATATCACTGTTGAACACGCACTGAATATCAACAACATTTTCCGGCGTAAACAGATGGGCACTGCCGTCAAGATGAGAGCGAAACTGCGCTCCCTCATTGCTAATTTTACGAAAATTAGCAAGCGAAAAAATCTGAAACCCGCCGGAATCAGTTAGAAAGTTCCCCTGCCATCCTGAAAAATCATGCAAACTTCCTGTATGTGCAATTACATCAGTCCCTGGCCGTAAAAAAAGATGATAGGTATTACCAAGTATGATTTCAAATCCAATTTCTTTAAGAGCTTCGTTGGTCATTGCTTTAACGGTGCCATTGGTACCGACCGGCATAAAAACAGGTGTAGCAACATCTCCGTGAGGCAGGTGCAGGGTGCCGGTGCGGGCATGGCAAGATGAATCTGTGTGATGCAGCGTAAAAAAGTGTGCCATATTGTTTATGTCTTTGAGTAGCGGACAAGCATTGCGCCGACTGGAATAAAAAGAACAACAGGAAACCACGCGCCGACTACAGGCGGTATATAACCTAAGCGTGACATCATCATTGTTATCATGTCTGTTACGTAATAAACAACGGCTGTTACGAGGCTTGTTAAAAGGCTCATCAATAAAATGTTTTTACGAAAACGTCCGCCCATTGAAATAGAAAGTATTACAACAATAAATGAAGTAACAGGAAATGAAAACCGGTGATAATAATCGGCAAGTGCTTCGGTGTAAGGCAGCCCAATAATTTTTAAATCTTCGATAAGAAGTTTTGCATCGGATGCGGGAAGATCTGCGGGATCCACCGCTTTACGCCGGAAAAGCTCTGGTTCCGCATTGTATTCCTCTGTTTGTGGATATGTATTGACCGTGATAAATTTATTTTCCTGGCGATAGATAACCGGATTTGAAAACGTCCAGTGAGTTCCGCTCCATATTGCAACCTGAGTTCGTATGCGCGAAAGAAAATTTTTATCTTCATCAAGATCAATAATATCAACGCCATTGAGTGTTTGATTTTGGTAATCAAAATAATCAACCGCATAAATCCGCCTGCCATCGTTTGTCCGTAATACTACATTGCTGCTGTTGTCAGCGCTGACCTGCCGCTTAAGTTCGCGTGTTAAATCATTTTTTATTTTAAGCGTGGGAATAACAACACGATCTTCAAAAAAGAATGAAAACACCGACATAATCATTCCAATTATCATAAGAGGAACGCTCAGACGCCAAAATGGAATACCGGCTGATATAATTGATGTAAGTTCATTACGTGCATAAAGATCTCCAAGGGTAAACGCAACCGCAAAGAGCAGCGAGACCGGAATAGCGTAGGATATGCTTTTAGGCAGATAGTAGTAACTTGTCCGCATGATCTGCTGAAACGAAGCATCATTGTTGAGATAATTTACAAGATTTACAAAGAGATCTATTAACAGCACAAGAGTTACAAACATGGAAAGTGCTATAATAAAAACAGGCAGAAAATGTTTAACAAGATATTTATCCAGCGTCATTTTCTTACCCTGAACAGGCACATGATAAGACCTATAACGAGTGTTAAAATATTGGGAAGCCACATGGACCAAAATGGCGATGTTCCTAGTTTAAGGCCCATGTTCTGCCCGCCAAGCAGCAATGACCAGTAGACAAGCGCTATGAGTATGCCCAGAACAAAGCCGACTGCTTGTCCGCTTTTTTTTGCAAGAAGTCCGAGGGGAACGGCAAGAAAGATAAAAGCAAACGACCCAAATGGGATCGACAATTTTTTATAAAACTCAAGGCGAAAAATTAAAAGTGTACGGTCATTGATAATCGTATGTGCAATATTATATTCACGTTTAAATGCCGAAAGCTGCGCCTCTCGTTGCCGCCAGTCGCGGTTTTCCGGCCCTCTGCGAATAATATTTTCAAGCTCAAGCGCATTAACGAGCACTTCTACATTGCGAATATTTGCGGTGGTATGAACGGCATCTTCTTTGTCCTGTATGACTTTAAAGACATCCCGCAGACTCATCTCCCGCGCGCTTATTGTTTGTCCTCCGGTAATAAGGTCATCTTGTTTTATCCGGTAACGGAGAACATCGCTTTTTATATAATCATAATTTTCCCGCGAAACTTCTTTTGTTGAATGTACAAAAGCATCATCAAGATCAAGGCGCAGCCCTTCGGCTCCCGCATCAATAAATTCAGCAGTCTTTGATATGATAACGCGCCGTTCTCCATCACTCGTTTTATCCAGTATAACCATGTCATCAATTTTATTGCCGCTAACATTACCGGTAACAACAACAGTATCTTTGAATTTTTTGACAGAATTTGCTTCGATTTCCAATGCTGGTGTTGATGCAAGAATACGCCGATAAAGACGAGTAAATTCAATTGTGCCCATAGGAAGCAAAATGTCATTTGCGCCAAACGATATAAACGACACTATAACGCCAACAAGTAATGTAGGCGCAAATATGTTTTTGTATGAAAGTCCCGATGTAAGCAGTACGAGAATTTCATTGTCTGAAGTGAAACGGCCTATGGTAATAAGCGTTCCCAGCAGCGTTGCAAACGGTGCGGACATGGCTATGATTGACGGTATCGCATAGAGTACAAGAAGTGCTACTTGGTCAAAAGGGACTTTCTTGCTGAGGATCTCACGTGCCATCAAAAGAAGTTGATTAACAAAAAAGATAAAAAAGAAAAATAAAAACGATACAAAAAACGAAAAGAAGGTTTCGCCAAAGATATATTTAAAGACAGTGTACGAAAGTGAACTTCGCACCTTGTAGGCAGGTCTTTTTAATTTTAATAACGCTATCATTTTCCTGTTGAACCAAAACCTTCATAGCCACGTTCTGTCTGTGAAAGTGTTTCTGTTACCTCTAATACAGCCTGAAGCACCGGCGAAAATACCATTTGGGCGATTCTATCACCATCATTTATTATTTCGGTTTTTTCGCCCAAATTTATTAAAATAATCGCAAGTTCGCCGCGATAATCAGAGTCGATGGTTCCCGGTGCATTAAGGACGGTAAGGCCGCTTTTAAGGGCACGTCCCGAGCGCGGACGTATCTGAGCTTCGTATCCGGAGGGAATTTCCAGCGCAAGCCCTGTAGGAATAAGAACGCGGGCGCCCGGCGTAAGCATAACAGGATCGTCAAGCAGAGCGTAAACGTCCATCCCTGCTGCACCGGCAGTCTCGTAGACGGGAAGCTGCGCCCGCGCATTAAGCTTGCGTATCTGTACCTGAATAGATTGCATTAACCCTCCCACATAAACCATACCGCACTTCTGCCCCCTTGTCACTCCCTTGCCATCATTTGTGCGGCCTTGCAAGAACCGGATGTTTGCGATAATTTAAACTATGCCGTTAGTTTTATATAACACATTGGGCCGCACTGCAAATGAATTTATTCCGTGCCGTGCAGGAGAGGTTGGCTTTTATGGATGCGGGCCGACGGTTTACAATTATGCGCATATTGGCAATCTTCGCGCCTATGTTTCACATGATCTTTTGGTGCGGCTGCTCCGCCGGCGCGGCTATACCGTTAAGCACGTGATGAATGTAACTGACGTAGGCCATCTCACCGGTGATAATGATGAAGGTGACGACAAAATGGTGCGTAGTGCCGAAGAACGCGGCAAGAGCGTACTTGAAGTCGCCGCATTTTATACGGACGCTTTCTTCCATGATACGGAGCGTCTTAACATCACGCGGCCAAATGTTGTTTGCAAAGCAACTGAGCACATTGATGAAATGATTGCTCTTGTTAAACGCCTGGAAACGAACGGGTTTACGTATCGTTCAGGCGGTAACTTGTATTTTGATATTTCCCGGTTCCCCCGTTATGGCGAGCTTGCCCGCCTTAAACCAGACGAGCTTAAAGCCGGCGCGCGCGTTTCTATTGACGGCAATAAGCGCAATCCTCATGATTTTGTCTTATGGTTTACCAAGAGCAAATTTGAAAATCAAGCGCTTGTCTGGGACAGCCCCTGGGGGCGCGGTTATCCGGGGTGGCACATTGAATGTTCCGCAATGAGCATGAAGTATCTTGGGGAACAGTTTGACATTCATGCTGGCGGCATAGATCATATTCAGGTTCATCATTCAAACGAGATAGCGCAGAGCGAGGCTGCAACGGGCATTCATCCGTGGGTAAAGTTGTGGTTTCACAATGAATTCCTTGTGCTGAACAAAGGTAAAATGTCAAAATCTTCAGGTGGTTTTATCACGTTGCAAAATCTTGTTGATGCAGGCTATGCGGCGCTTGATTACCGCTATTTTCTTTTGGGCGGACATTATCGCAGCCAGCTTCAGTTTTCTTACGAAAGCCTTACAGGTGCGCAAAATGCCCGTAAATCGCTGTTGGGAAGCCTACGTCATCTTGCCGAAAAACAAGAGGGCGTCCTTCCTTCTGTAGACGGCGCGGTTTGCGGCAAAGCCGCAGAGCATCTTGTCCTGTTTGACACGGCGCTTGATGATGATCTTTCAACCCCCAAAGCGCTTGCAGCGCTCTGGGGGCTTTTAAAGGATACTGATGTTCCTCCGGGCGATGCGCTCCGCGCGGCATTCCAGATGGATACGGTGCTGGGGCTTGATCTGGCGAAAGAGCTTGCCATTCTGCTTGATGCACCGGTGCAGATACGCGGGGATTGTGCGGAGATTGAGACAGCGATTGCTGAGCGCGCCGCTGCAAAGAAGGCAAAAGACTTTACCAAAGCCGATGCAATCCGCACATCACTTAAAGCGAAAGGAATTATTCTGGAAGACAGTCCCCAGGGAACAACCTGGCGCGTTGAGTAATTAAACCCGCTGTTTCCGGCGGACAGAGACCTCCCACTCCCTGAGCCCTTGTCAGGTGGGTTTACGATGATGTAAAAAAATGATAAAGTAAAAAAAGGGAGCTTTTATGAATGTTTTAAGTATCTTTTTACTGGTGCTTTTTATCATAGTTTCGGTGTTGCTGATTCTTCTGGTTTTGGTTCAGAATGAAGAAGGTGACAGTTTGGGTGGTGTGTTTGCGGGAGGGAGTTCGTCGGCATTTGGGGCACGCTCGGGTAATATACTCTCTAAAACCTCCTCAGTACTGGGGGCTTTGTTCTTTATTCTGAGCTTTAGTCTGGCTATGCTGAATAGGACACCCGCCGATGACCGTAGTGTTGAGGAAGCTGGGCGGCGGCTTATACCTCAAACAGAGCAGAATACCGATCTTAAGGTGTTTGAACCGAAAGATGCGGCGGCAGACCGTGGGCCAGAAGAGCCGGCGGCGGTGGACAGTTCGTTCAGCGAAGTTCCTGACGTGCCGGTTTCTGTTCCTCCGGCAAACGGGGCAGAACCGGTTGTAAGTGAATAAAAGAAGGTTTGTACGGGAAATTTTAACAAGAAAATTCGATTTGGAAACAGTAAAATTGAAGTTTCGGTATTTCGGAGTTGATCATGTTGTTAAGCGAAGTTTTTTTACCTGAATTCATTATTGATGATTTGCAGGCTGACGACAAAGAAGAAGTATTCGAGGAAATGGTCGATCATTTCTGCCGTGTTACCAAGCTCAATGTGCGCGAAGAAGTACTTGCGGCATTGCGAGAGCGTGAAGCAAAAATGTCAACGGGCATTCAAAATGGCATTGCAATTCCGCACGGCAAGTCGGCAGCCGTCAAAAATGTATTTGGTGTACTCGGCATTTCGAAAAAAGGAATCGACTATGACTCTCTGGATGGTAAGCCGGTTCATCTTGTGTTGATGCTGCTTGCGCCGCCTGTTGAGGCAGAACATCATCTCCATCTCCTTCAGCGAATGGCGAATTTTTTGCGGAACCCGCAATTTTATCAGGATGTAACTGGAGCACGAACAGCGCAAGAAATTTCAGTAATTTTAACTAAATACGAGGATTCTGAGGCGTTTGGGGATGGATGAACAGGTTGTCCTTCATCATCTTATAGAAGTTGAAAAAAACGCCGCTCAAATCGTAGAGCGTGCCCAGCAGGAAGCGGCAGCACACATCGCAGAAAATGACCGTGTATGCCGAAATGAGTTTGATTCAGCCTATACCAAAGAGTATACTGCACTTGAAGAGGACTATAAACGTCGGCTTGCCGAAATCGAATCTGCCTATCAGATTGAACTTGATGCCCAACGGGTAAAACTTGAACATGCGCCGCCCAATCTTGCCCGGTTTGCCGCCATTGCACAGGATTATTTCGCACAGGCCGGAGGCTAATATGGGTGCGGAACGCTCCTTTATCTACGCTAAAGCGTGCGGCATCATTGCCCGGTCTTTTGTGGAGGGGCGGCTTGCCCGTTGTGCTGGTATTACAACGCTTGAAGAACTCTATACGCTTACCGGAGAGAGCAGCGCAAAGGCTTCATCTGGATTTGAGCAGGCCTTCCGCGCAAAAAATGTCCGCGAAATTTTTTCTGTTGTTAAGGCCTTTCCTAAACCGCCCGAATTTATTATCTATCTTATCAAAAGTTATGAATGTGCTGATCTTAAATATGCCCTTGCGGCGCATCGCGCCGGTCTGCCACTACCGTCACAAACTCCGCTGGGCCGTTTCGCCAGTATTTGTTTTTCGGCCTATCCCGATATTTCGCGTATGCTAAAAGGAACTGAATATCAATTTCTTTTGAAAGAAGATCTTGAACGCGGCGACATAGCTGATCTCGAAACTCGTATCGACAGGCATTATTATGCGATGCTTCTTGCCGGGCTTCGCCGGATTCAACGCCGCGAACTTCCCGCATTCCGGTATATTCTTAACGAAGAAATTGCCCTAAAAAACTGTGTATGGGCATTGCGGCTCCGGACATATTTTACAATGGACAGCGCGGCGGTACGGAACTACCTTATTGACGAAAAACCATCTCCAGGCAGCGCTTCTCTAGCACGCGATGCGCTTAAAAGTCTTGATTTTGCTCTTGACCACCGGCCTGACTGGCTGTCCTGGCGGCGCGCCGGCTTTCTTAATCAAGAACAGCCAAACAGCTATTGGAAGTGCAGCCCCAGTGCTTTTCAGAGTAACGCCGCCGTTTATTTATATCATCTTACCCGTAAAAGTTTTCGCCGGCAGCCTTTTTCATTGGATACAGCCGCTTGTTTTATCAGGCTTAAACAGTTTGAAGAACAGGTGTTGTGCAGTATTGCCGAAGCTCTGCGGCTGAATGTTCCCGCGCAAGACGCGCTTAAGATGATGGGAGTGCCCCAATGATACGGCCAGAAAAAATGAAGCAGGTCGAGATTACCGTATTGGAACGGGATGTCGATAACGTGATAAAATATTTAGGACGGTATGGCGTTTTACAGTTTTCATATACTGAAAAAGGCAAACGTGAACGTAATGAAGAAGAGCGGGAAGCGGTAAGGCGGCGCGGAGAACGGCTGGATCAGATTAAAGAATGTGCCCGCTTTCTTGAAGTTGAGCTTCCTGTTGAGCCGAGCGAGACCATTGAACCTGCCGGCGAAGCTGAAGATACAGCCCTGCAGCCGCTCATCACGGCAATCAGCGCCCTTGAACATGAAGAATACAATACCAGACTTGAGTCAGAGCGTATTGACGAGCAGCTTAGAGCCTTACAGGGCTTTGAAAAAATTTCTGACCATCTTGACGATTCTGAGCAATTTTCTTTTTTAAACCTTAAAATCGGCCATCTTGAACCCAAAAAACAAACTGAACTCCTTAAAAACATGGGTGAGCGAGCTGTTGTGGTTCCTTTAAGTGAAGAAGGAGATGGTGTTGTCATCGCCACATCGAAAAAAGGGCGGTTTAGCCTTGATACTGAATTGAAAAAACAGGATTTTACCCCGGTACATATACCTGAAAATCTTAAAACACCTCCATCCGAAATGGTCAATGCCCTTCAATTACGGCGTGACGAATTACCCGCTGTGTTTTCCCGCATTGAAGCGACCAAAAATTCGTACCGCGAAACTTTTTCTGCCGCCCTTCAAAATCTTTACAGTGCTTATTTTATTGCCGGCATTATCGACGACATAAAGGGACAGCTTGTTTCAACCAAAAATGCCTGGCTTCTTACCGGCTGGATCCCTGCACGGACAATTTCGCGTTTTGTCGGAGAACTGGAGGCGCTTACCGGAGGGCGTATTGCCGTCTCCAGCTTTGACGCGTGGGAAGCACCGTCTGTCCGCGAAGGCCGCGAAAAAATCCCTGTAAGCCTTCGTCACGGCGGCTTTGCCCGGTCTTTTGAACCGCTTGTGTTTTCCTACGGAGCGCCTTTGTACGGCGCAATTGATCCGACCCCTATTACCGCATTCTTTTTTACCCTTTTGTTTGCAATTATGTTTGGCGATGTAGGCCAAGGATTCGTCCTTCTTGTGCTGGGGTTTCTTGCGGGGAACAAAGCACTTAAATGTTTTGAAAACCACCGGCATTTTGCTGCACCGCTTAAAGCAATTGGCGTTGCCTCCATGATTACCGGGCTTATTTACGGAAGTGTGTTTTCAAATGAGGAGCTTCTCCACGGCCCAACCGAATGGCTGACCGGTCTTTTAGCCCATACCGCCCCCGGAGCGGCGCTGGGCATTACACCCACCGGCACCCTGCTCAATCTTATGCCCCACGCAGATAACATGGATAAGATATTTGCCTTTTTTGGTTGCACAATTGCTGTGGGCATCATCTTAAATTCGATAGGACTTATCATTAATATCATGAATAAATGTGCGCTTCACCATTGGGAGAAGGCGTTCTTTTCCAAAAACGGAGTGGCAGGAATTGTTTTCTTTTGGTATGCAGTTTCGCTCGCTGTCCGCGCTCTTATTCAGCGTGATTCTTTTGTATTTGGAAATTTTGACATGATTATGCTTGTCGCACCTGTTGGCTGCATCGTATTTGGCCCGCTTATCTGGCGTATTATCGCGAGAAAACGCCCCCTTTTTCACGAAGGGATTTTCGCTTTTGCTATTGAAGGAATTGTAGAAATTCTTGAAACACTCTCTGGTTATATTTCAAATACCGTTAGTTTTTTGCGTGTGGGCGCCTTTGCCCTGTCGCATGCAGTGTTGTCGTTTATCATTTGGACAATGGCCGATAAAGTTCACGAAGTTGTCCTCGGCACTCTCTGGAGCGCAATTATTGTAATTTTTGGGAATGTTGTAATCATCGTTCTTGAAGGAATGATTGTTGCCATTCAGGTTACCCGTCTGCAATATTATGAGTTTTTCAGCAAATTCTTCACGGAAACCGGTTCCACCTATACGCCCTTTCGCTTTGTCAAAAAGAAATAACTTCAGATTTTTAAGAAGTCCGCTGCGGGAATTTGGCAATCTTGGCAAAGAGAACATTGTAGTCTAATCTGAGGGTATGAGGACACACGTATTGATTTTGGCTGGAGGTTCGGGGACGCGCCTGTGGCCAGCCTCACGAGAGGAACTTCCCAAACAATTTCTTTCCATTTTGGATTCAGCAGAATCTCCAACCTTGCTTCAACAAACAGTTGAGCGTATGAAGAAATTCTCTGTACGCGAAAACGGACTATTCCGTATAATTGCATCAAAAAAATGGAATTCGCTGATTCGTCAGCAGTGCTCTGCAGTTGGCATGAACGGCGATGTAATATTTGAAGAACCTTCAGGCCGCAATACTGCTCCGGCAATCGCGTTGGGAATTGTCCGTCTTCTCCAGGCGGGAGCAGATCAGGATGATACCGTACTTATCTGCCCAAGTGACCAGCTTATTATTGGCGCGGATGAATTTGCCGCTGCGGTAGCGTGTGCCGAAAACGCTGCCGCAGCCGGTAAGCTTGTAACGTTTGGCGTTCACCCCAACAAGCCGGAGACAGGTTATGGCTACATCAAGATAAAACACAGTGAAGGCGACTGGTACGATGTTGAATCATTTGTCGAAAAACCAGATTTAGCCGCCGCGCAAAAATATATTCAGGCGGGGACATATGTATGGAACGCCGGTATTTTTTGTTTTAGACTTAAAGACGGCATTGCTGCATATCACACGCATTTTCCCGAAAGCACCGTTCTTTTTGACGCGGCAAACGCAGATTGCGCGGCAATTGAAGAGGCATTTATCAAACTGCCATCAATATCAATTGATTATGCTGTCATGGAGCGCGCGAAAAATATCGCCTGTGTCCGCCTTGCGGCAATCTGGTCTGATGTCGGTTCCTGGGATGCCGTTTACGAAAATTTACCGCATGATGAACACGACAACGCACTAACAGGTGATGTGGTACTGCATAACAGCAACGGAAATCTTGTTAAATCTGACGGGCGGCTTATTGCGGGAATCAATCTGCAAAATATGCTTGTAGTTGATACACGTGACGCGCTTTTTATCGCAGCGCGTGATTCATCGCAAAATCTGCGTACACTTCTTTCCGGCATTTCAGAAAAGCATCATGATGAAGTTTGCGAAGCGCCATTTAGTTCCCGTCCGTGGGGCAGTTATGAAGTTCTTGTAAAAGGAGGGCACTACAAAGTAAAGCGTCTTGTTGTGCTGCCGGGGAAACGCCTTTCATTACAGTATCATTTGCACCGAAGTGAACATTGGGTTGTTGTACGAGGAACAGCAACTATTGAATGTTTTCCATTATCAGAAGAAAGCAACAAAAGCGTAAAGTTTGTTCATGAAGGTGAAAGCATCTTTATATCTACAGCGTCTGTTCACCGGCTTGCCAACGACGGAAAAATTCCCTGCGAAGTTATTGAAGTACAAATCGGTGCATATTTGGGAGAAGATGATATTCAGCGTCTTGCCGATGATTTTGAACGGTCGTCTGAATCATAAGCGTATCTACCATGATTACCCTAAAACACAGTTTTGAAGATGATTTATGCGCTGCCGTCTCTTATCATGGCCATGCGTGTGCTGGTCAGTATATCGGT